>CAJAYZ010000836.1 GCA_903949225.1 uncultured Planctomycetaceae bacterium | reverse complement strand
TCCTCCCCCCAGGCGACGTTGCAGGGGACGAGCGGACTGTCCGGGGCTGCCAGCGAAGATCCCAACTGAACTCCGGACGAATGGGCCGGGGCATCCGGCAGGACGGAGCGAACCGCCGGCCGGCGTACGTACGGGTTGACCGGCCATGAGATTTCCGCGGTTCTTTACCAAGAAGCGGGGCCACCGACGAACCGATTCCCATGCCTGGGGGTCTTTCGCCGAGGGTCTCTTTTACGCGCTGCTGGTCGGCGCTGGGATCGTGTTCGGACTTCTTCTGGTGACCGGAGCGGTGTCCTACGCGCCGGCTGATCCAGACTCGGTCGTGCTCCAGCGTGGCTACGAATGGTGGATGTGGCTGCTGACGCTCCTCATCCCTGTAGCCCTGTTGGCCTTCGGTGGCTCCGGTCTCGTTCGGGTGGTGCGCACCTGGGGGAAGTCGCAAGAACATCGGGCGGCAGCGTCGAGAACGGTGATCCTCGAGGGCCTTGCCGGCGCCTCCCCGGCGGCCGGGCATCCGGGGGTGCCCTCGTGCGACAACCTCGAGAACTCGCCCGGCATCGTGCTCAGGTACCGGCTTCCCCTCGAGAGTCCTGAGAATTGGACGTTGGTTGGGTTCGGGTTGTTCGCGCTGCTTTGGAACGCCGTGGTCGTGGTGCTTGCCGTCGGCGTGGGGGCCGATCTCATTGGCGGGACGACCGATTGGTTGCTGATCGGCTTACTCGTGCCGTTCGTCGCGGTCGGCGTCGGCGGGGTGGTGTTGTTCGTCAGGGCGACCGTCCTCTCCACATCTGTGGGGCCAACGCATGTCGAGATCTCCGACCACCCGCTCGTCCCGGGCATGTCGTATGACGTCCGGCTCGGGCAGGGAGGTGCGCATCTTTTCAGGTCGATCGATCTCGGGCTCGAATTGGAGGAGACGGCCACCTTCCGGCAGGGTACCGACACCAGAACCCAGCGACTCGTTGTGCGGAGGGTTCCCGTGTCGCGCTGGCAGCGGGTGCAACCGGTTCCGGGGGGGAGTTTCGAGGCCCGCGTGGCCGTCACGATCCCGGCCGATGCCATGCACTCCTTCTCGAGTGAGAACAATGCCGTCCAGTGGCGGATCGTGGTTCGGGCCCTGCCCGACCGCTGGCCCGAGTTCACCCGTGTGTTTCCCGTGGTCGTGCTTCCGGTGAAGGCGCTGGTCACGACGGCTATCTCCGAAACCGTGGAGGCGCTGGAATGACTACCACGAACGCTCAGCACGGCGACGACCATGTTCCCGCCATTGCGGCCCAGCCGTTTCCGCGGATTGAACTCCGTTTTGGTCATCCGAGCCGGGGCTACGACCCGGGGGAGTGGGTCACGGTCGAGTATTGCATCGAAGGTCTCAACGGCGAGCGGCCCCGGGCGCTGGAGCGGTCGGCGCTCTGGTACACGGAAGGGAAGGGGGAAGAGGACCTCGGGGTGCATTCCTTCGAGCGATTTGCCACGGCCGAGACCATCGACCGTATCGTGCCGGAAGGGACATTCGCGATCCAGCTGCCGACGAGCCCGCTCTCCTACGAGGGAGTGATCGTGAAGATCCGCTGGTGCATTCGTCTGCGGGTGTTTTTCGAGTCGGGGCGCGACCACGTCTCGGAGCATGTTTTCAACGTCGGTCGTATCCCCCCGTCGATCCTGCCGTGAGTCAATGACTCAACGCTGCGTCATGCTTTTCGAACACTTCCACCATCGTCGGAATCCGTTCGCGACGCGTTACGTTGCGTCGGCCCGTCTCGTACCGCGCGACAGTCGCGGGAGAGTCCTCAACCTCCCGATGATCGTCGAGCGGCTCAAAACCATCGGTGGGTCGGGCGCGATCGAGGGTCCACACGGAACAGGGAAGTCGACTCTGCTGTTCCATCTGTCGGAAGTCGTCGCTGCAGAAGCGAGGCCCGTGGTGAGGGTCAGGCTGCGGAGTCGGGGCGACGTGCTCGGCGTCCTTGAGTCGATGCGGCAAACGCCTCGGGGCGGTCTGGCCTGCATCGATAGCTGGGAGCTTCTCGGAACTGTGGGCCGGTCCATGGTGCGGTGCATGGCCCGGGGGCTCGGCATCGGATTGATGGTGACTTCCCACGGTCCGACGGACTTGCCCACGCTCGTTTCCTGTCGTGGAAGCAGGGCGTTGCTCGAGGCGCTGGTCAGCCAGCTTCCCGGCCATGGGGAGTGGTTCGGAACGACGATCATTCCGGCCGATCTGGACGCGGCGATCATCGACGCCGGGGAAGATTTGCGCAAGGCGTTCGACCTTCTCTACGACCGCTTCGAGCGATCTCGTGCGGCAGCGCCCCGTTGACGCGGTTTCGCCGCCACGGCGGGCGAAGGTGGCGATCAGCGCGACGCCGAAACCTTCCCGCCGCGGCAGGAAGTTCCGACTGTGCGAGTCGTGACGATCCTGCCGGGACCGTGACGGGAATTCATGATTCCGAGGACGAAATACTTTCCCTAATCCCCCCTGCCGGCAACCTACGCTAGACAGGATTGAGGAGGAGATCGCGGCCGCCAAGGCCGCGCTCCGCGGCGGGCGGTTGGCCGGAAGTAGTCGGTCGGGTCGATTCCGAGGAGCGAGTCATGAACGTGCGGCGAATGATCGTAACGCTGAATCTGGCGGGAGTGCTCATGGTGGCAGGACCACGCGTCGGGATGGCGCAGTGTTGTCTCACGAATCTGTGCGCCGGGTTCCAATCCTGCTTCTACAAGGCCCCGCAGGCCTACGCCCTTGCGCCGGTCGTGGCCCCTGTGGCGGCGCCGTCCATGGTCCCAATGATGGCGCCGGTGCCTGTCGCGCCGCCGCCACCCGTCACCGTTCCCGTCCAGCAGGTGAGCTACGTTCCCGAGACGACATATCGGACTGAATACCGCTCGGTACCGGTGACGAGTTACAAGCCTTCGTGCGAAATCGATCCCTGCACTGGTTGCCCGCGCGATTGCATGGAGCAGGTGACGAACTACGTCCAGCAGCCCGTCAACGTGCCGGTCACCCAATACCGGGCGGTCTACTCGACGAAGTACGTGCAGATGCAACCCCAGCAGGGCTATGCCCAGCCGGCGTACACCCAGCCCGCTTACGCTCAGCCCGCTTACACACAACCGGCCGTCGGGGCGCCCGTGATGGCGCCAGCCGCCGCCGCTCCATCGGCGTGGGTCCCGGGGACCAACGTTGCCCCTGGGCCGGCTGGCGCGGCAACCAGTCCGTTCGCCGCGCCGGTGCAGACCGCTCCGCAGGCGTGGGGGGCCGCCGGCGCCGATATCCCGCAGCAGATCGTCCCCGGTCAAACCAGCATCTCGGCTCCGGCGCTCCAGCAGGGAGGTGCTGCCGCCCAGCCCACCTACCAGCCGCAGATCGTTCCCCAGAGTGGCTCCTTTGCACCGACGCTTCAGCAGGGGCCTGGGCTCCAGCCCATCAGTCCTCCGACACTCACCCCCACCCCGTCGCTGCGGCCGATCCCGGAATTGCCGAAGTCTCCCGCTGTCGGTCAGGCAGGGGCTACCCCGGCGCCGGCAGCGACCGCAGCTCCGGCTGCGGCCGGGAGCAGTGCCACGGCACCGGCGGCGACGGGGAACGCGCCGGCCGCCGGCCAAGCCCCTGCCGCTCCACAGGTCACCGGAGAGGCGCCCCAGGCCGGTGCCCAGCGGTTGGTGCCGATTCCTGCCGCACCGGCCTCTCCGGCTCCCCGCGCCGTGGCTCCCGGTATGCCCACTGTTCCGGGCCCCGGGCCAGGGACGACCACCGGGGCCTTCCCCCGCTTGCTGGCTCCGACGGCCCACACCACGTCGTGGCAGCCGGTTGCCCCCCGTCCCGCGGCCTATCCCACGGCTGCCCTCCCCTCGCGTTCGCAGCAGTAAGCCGCCCTCGGGATTGTCCGTGACAAACGCCGACGTCGCCGTCCTCTTCGATCGTCTCGCCGATCTCCTCGAATACGAAGGGGAGAACGCGTTCAGGGTCCGCGCGTACCGCGCTGCCGCCCGAACCATCGCCGACCAGATCGAGTCGCTCGATGCGATCAGGGCCGATGCCACAAGATCCCTCACCGATCTCGAGGGCATCGGTCAGGATCTTGCCGCCAAGATCGGGACGATCCTCGACACCGGTCGGCTCCCGCTCCTCGATGAGTTGTCGGGGAAGGTGCCGGCGGACGTGTTCGATTTGCTGCGGATTCCGGGCCTCGGTCCGAAGAAGGTCCGGCAACTCGTCGATGTGCTGGGCATCGATTCGCTCGACTCACTCGAGGAGGCCTGCCGCGGGGAACGCGTGCGGGGCGTGAAGGGCTTCGGCGAGAAGACGGAGGCCTCGATCCTCAAGAACCTCGCCTTCGTCCGCGGCACCGCCGTACAGCGACAACTCTGGGACGATGCCGATCAGGTCGTGGCGGACGTCCTCGCTTGGATGCGGGGATGCTCGGCGGTGGAGCGGGTCGAGGCCGCCGGAAGTTGGCGACGGGGTTGCGAGACGGTCGGTGACATCGACCTCGTCGCCGTGGCGACCGATGCAGCTGCGGTCATGGAACACTTCCGCCGCTGGGATCACACGACCGACGTGATCGCCTCCGGTGTGACGAAGTCGAGCATCCGCGGGCCGCGTGGCATGCAGATCGATCTCCGGGTTGTCGTCTCCGCAGCCTTCGGGGCGGCCTGGCTCTACTTCACCGGCTCCAAGGAACACAACATCCGTGTCCGCTCGAGGGCCCGCGAACACGGCTGGTCGCTCAGCGAGTACGGCTTCCAGCCGGTCGATTCCTCGGCTGCAGCACAACCGCCGACTGCCGAGACCGAGGCCGAGGTTTACTATGCCCTCGGGCTCACCTGGATCCCCCCAGAACTCCGCGAGGGCCGTGACGAACTGGCGCTTGCCGCGGAGGCGAGGCTCCCTCGCCTCGTCGAGGAATGCGATATCCGCGGTGATCTCCACATGCACACCACCGACACCGACGGCGAGGACACGCTCACCGACATGGTGCGGGTGGTAAGTGCGCTCGGGGTAACGCG
>CAJAYZ010000835.1 GCA_903949225.1 uncultured Planctomycetaceae bacterium | reverse complement strand
GGCTCGCCGAGGTGCTCTCGCGGGCGGCGCGGGACGTTGCCGACGAGGGAGGTCGCTAACGGCGCCGTCGCCCGGCCGCGTCCCTCCGCCCGCCGTTCCGGGCCCGCCCACAGTTCCCGGCGCGCTCTTCAAGCCCCTTCCCCTGAACGCCCCTCCTCCCGCGGTTTTTCGACCGCGATCCATTTTTCTTTGCTGATTCCCGGAGCCCCCATGTCGACCGACGAGCTTACCGCTGCCGCCCCCGGATCCACCGACGTCGAGGCCTACGATCGCGATCACCTTCGCCGCCAGGTGGAGCTCCTCCGCGCCGCGGCGGCCACCCGGGCGCGACTGGAGAACGAGATCGTCGCGGAACGCGATCGGGAAGTTGCGGTAGCGAAAGAAGAAGCGAAGGGGGGAATCGCCGCCACGACGGCCAAGCACCAGCAGGAGATCGAGGCGGCGAAGAAGGAGTACGACGCGGTTCTTCGTCGCCTTGAGTCGCAAGGGGCGGCCGAACAGCAGAAGATCGACGAGCAGCGGAAGACGAAGGCCGCAGCCATCGATCGCGCTTGCGACGAGCAGTCGACAAAGATCCGCGAAGACAGCGAGTTCGAGCAGGGCTCGGTGAAGGAAGTCTTCAAGGAGAAGCGCAACGACCCGCAGAAGCTCCTCGCCCGGGCCGAGAAGGATCACGCCCTGTGGGGCAGCCAGTTCGACGAGGCGATCGGAAAAGCGAAGGAGTTCCTCACCAAGTGCGGCGTCAAGGCCGGCGCGGCGGCGGCAGACGACAGCCCGGTGCCGGAGGGGGATGAGCTCCTTGTCCAGCTCAAGGGAGCGCACGAGGGAGCCATCGCGCGGACAAAGGAGCTCCTGGCGCTCGAGGCGTCCAAGACGATCTTCGGTGGCCTCAAGAAAGAGGCGGCCCAGAGAGCCCTCGAGCTGTGGACCTCGATCGAATGCGATGTCCTCCGCGGCAGGCGGCTCCTCGGCCCCGCGGCCGAGTGGCTCAAGGTTCGCTGTGGCCTGCAGTCGAAGCAGATGGAGGCGAAGGCGAAGCAGGATCTCGTCGAGTTGGAGTCGCGGGCGAAGAAGACGCTCGCCGACCTCGCGGTGAAGCGCGATGCCCAAGCGGCGGAGCTCGAGGGGAAATACCAGACCGCCACGACGACGATCCGAACGAAGGTCGAGAGCGGGCGGAAGGAGGCCGAGGAGAAGTATCCGGCCCGCATCGCCGCCCTCGAGGCCGGCCTCGTCGAGGACATCCGCCGCCGCGAGGTGAAGCGCGACGCCCGCCTGGCGGCCGCCGCCGAACACCATGCCGAGCGGACGCGCGCGATGACGGAGGACTGGGCCCGCGTCCGCCGCGAGACGGCCGCAGTCTGGGAAGAGGCCAACCGGATCGACGCGGCCTGCTTCCCTTCCTGGGACGCCCTCGCCGATGGATCGGCCCCCCTTCCCTCCCATGATCCCCCGGGGCTGCGATTCGGGGCGATTGCCCTCTCGATGGCGAAGATCCCCGGCGGCGTCTCGGCCCAGAGCGATCTCAATGCCTTCGGCCCGGCGACGTGGACCCAGCCGGCGGCCGTCCCCTTCCCCGCCGAGAGCTCGGTGCTTGTGAAGACGACGGCCGACCAGAAGGAAGTCGCCGGCGCCTTCCTCCAGGCGCTCACCCTACGGATCGCTTCCGGCGCCCCCGCCGGCCAGACCCGGTTCACGATCATCGATCCGCTCGGGCTGGGAAAGCACTTTGCCGGATTCATGCATCTGGCCGATCACGACGAGCTCCTCGTCACCAGCCGAATCTGGACCGAACCGCAGCAGATCGAACAGCGACTGGCCGACATCACCGAGCAGATGGAGCTGGTGATCCAAAAATACCTCCGCAACGAATACCCCTCGATTGGCGCCTACAACGCCGATGCCGAGGTCCCTGAGCCCTATCGCTTCGTCGTCGTTAGCAACTTCCCGGCCAACTTCACCGAGACCAGCGCCCGTCGCCTGGCGAGCATCGCCGCCAGCGGCGCCCGCTGCGGCGTCTACACGATCGTGTCGGTCGATACAAAGCAAACACTGCCTGCCAACTTCAGCCTCTCCGACATCGAGCAGCACGCGACCACGCTCGTTCTGAAAGATGGCACCTTCACATGGCAGGACGCCGAGTTCTCGAAGTGGCCGCTCGGCGTGGAGCAGGCGCCCTCGGATGAGGTGTTCACAAACGTCATCCAGCGGGTCGGCAAGGCGGCGAAAGCTGCCAAGCGCGTCGAGGTCCCCTTCGACCGCGTGGCGCCCGCGGAAGATCGGTGGTGGACGGGGAGCACGGCCAGCGGCATCGACGTCCCGCTCGGCCCCGCCGGCGCCAAGAAGATGCAGCACATGAAGCTCGGCAAGGGAACGAGCCAGCATGTCCTCATCGCCGGCAAGACCGGCTCGGGCAAGTCGACGATGATGCACGCGCTGATCACGAATCTCGCGCTCACCTACAGCCCGGATGAAGTCCAGTTTTATCTTATCGACTTCAAGAAGGGGGTCGAGTTCAAGATCTACGACCACTACGAACTGCCGCACGCCCGCGTCATCGCCATCGAGAGCGAGCGCGAGTTCGGCCTCTCGGTGCTCGAGCAGCTCGACCGCGAGCTGAAGCGGCGCGGCGACCTGTTCCGGGATCTGGCCGTCCAGGATCTCGCCGGCTTCCGCGGCACTGGCAGTCCCGAGTCGATGCCGCGCATCCTCCTCATCATCGACGAGTTCCAGGAGCTGTTCATCGAGGACGACAAGCTCGCCCAGGATGCCTCGCTGATCCTCGACCGCCTCGTCCGCCAGGGCCGTGCCTTCGGGATGCACGTCCTCCTCGGCTCGCAGACACTCGGCGGCTCCTACAGCCTTCCCCGGGCGACGATGGGGCAGATGGCGGTGCGCATCGCGCTGCAGTGCAACGAGGCCGACAGCAGCCTGATCCTCTCCGAGGACAATTCGGCGGCCCGGCTCCTCACGCGCCCCGGCGAGGCGATCTACAACGACGCCAACGGCATGGTGACCGGCAACAATCCCTTCCAGGTCGTGTGGCTCGACGACGCCCGCCGCGAGTGGTATCTCGGCGAGCTGCGCCGCCTTGCCGACCGGCGCACCGACATCCAGCCGGTGCCAAGGATCGTGTTCGACGGCAACCAGGCTGCCGACCCCGACGGCAATGTTCTCCTCCGCGAGCTCCTCGCCGAGGGCACGACCGGAGGCCGCGATCTCGTCGCCCCGGTCGCTTGGCTCGGCGACGCGATCGCCATCAAGGATCCGACGACCGCGATCTTCCGCCGACAGGGAGGCGCCAATCTCCTCATCGTCGGCCAGCGCGAGGATCTGGCGGTGAGCCTCCTGGCGATGGCGATCGTCGGGCTGGCGGCGGCCAACGATCCGTTCCCGGGCGGGAAGCTCGGCCACGATGCCCGCTTCGTGCTCCTTGAGCCGGCGGTCGCCGACGAGAAGCCCGATCTCCTCCTCTCGCAGCTCGCCGCCAGCCTCCCCCACGACTTCCTCAACGTCGGCAGGCTCGGGGTCACCGATGCGATGGCCGACCTGGCCGCCGAGGTGAAGCGTCGCCTCGACCATCAGGTGCTCGACGGCGAGGCGGTGTTTGTCGTCGTCCGCGATCTGGCCCGGTTCCGGGAGCTGCGCAAGGCCGACGGCGACTTCGGCTTCTCCTTCAGCGGCGGCGACAAGAAGGCCGGGCCCGCCGACAACTTCGCCACGATCCTCCGCGACGGTCCGGCCGTCGGCATCCACACGCTCGTGTGGTGCGATTCGCTCACGAATCTCATGCGCACTTTCGAGCGCGGGGCGCTGAAGGAGTTTGAGCTGCGGGTCCTGTTCCAGATGAGCGCCTCCGATTCGAGCCAGCTCATCGACAGCCCCCTGGCAAGCAAGCTCGGGCCCCAGCGGGCGATCTTCATCCACGAGGAGACGGGGACGTTCGAGAAGTTCCGCCCCTACGCCTTCCCCTCTCGTGAATGGCTGGCCGGCGTATCGACGAGCCTCCGCGCCCGTCCCCAGGGGACGAAGGTCGAGCGGACCGCCCGTGCCGAGCCGTCGGCTGGCGGGGCGACAGCGGCGGAGCCGGAGAAGGAGGAGTTCAACTTCGGCTTCGGTGGCGGCGACGGCGAGTTCAACTTCACGAAGTTTCTCGACGATCCCCCGGCAGCGGGCGGGACCGACGGGGCGGCTCCTCCCGACGGCGTTTGATCGGAGACGCCGGATCGATCGTTCCCTGCCGATGTCTCTCCTCACAGCAACCGACGCCCCCATGTCTTCCCTTGTCCACTCATGCCAGCCCCGTGGTCCCGCTCCCGGTCCGCGATCGCGGGCGTGGTGGGGCGTCGTTGGCCTCGTGCTCTCGCTCGTCTTCGCCGCCGCGCCGACGAGCGCCGAGCTTCCCCGGGCCGAGCCCTGGCAGCAGACGCTCCACAAGTTCCTTGCCTCGCTGGCCGAGCGCGACGTCGCCATCGAGGTGGTGCCGGTGCAGTACATCGAGGAACAGCTCGACGACGACGCCCGCTACCGCGATTGGCTCCTCCTCGGCTCTGGCCTCTGGCGGCGGCCCGGCTCCCCCGAGCAGCCCAACATCGATGCCCTCCGCCACCCTGGCGAGGTCTACCTCCTGGCGTCGATCGAGCGCGATGGTAGCGTGTGGATGTCGCCGCGGCAGTATTCGCCGATGGCACCGGCCTGGTGGTCGAGCTGGGCCTATCCGGGCAATCCCTACTTCGGCTCGCGGGCCTGCAAGCTTCGCGGCTTCATCCCCGCCGCGGTCGACATGATGCTGCTCGTCGGCGATGGTTCATCCGCCGACACGACCGTCCCCGCCACGAATCTCCTCGCCAACACCTACGCCTACCTCCACGCTCTCGACGTCCTCCCCAACGAAGTGCGGCAGGCCTTCGAGACGGCGATCGGCCTGGCCCTTGCCCGGCTCGAGGAACCGGCCCCGACCGATCCGGCCGACGCCTCCCCGCCCCGCGCCGACGTTGCCGCCCGCGCCGTCACCGCCTGCGCCTATATTGCCCGCGCCGTCGACGATGCCGAGATCGCTGCCCGCGCCGAGACCCTCGCCCGCGCTCTCCTCAGCCGCCACCTCGCCCCCGCCGGCCATCCCGATCACGACGGCGGCTACGATCCCGCCACCGCCGGCTCGAGCTTTTATTTTCTCACCTGGGCGGCGCTGGCGGCTCCCGATGAGTGGGAGTTTCTCCGCGAGGCCGTCGCCTCGATGGCCGATCTCAAGACGCATCTCCTTCTTCCGGAGCCTGGCTCCTCCCTCGCTTTCGGGCCGACCCACTTCGCCCCCTGGACATCGGCCGACGGCTTTCAGGATCAGGCGGCCCACCGTCACCGCGACGTCGGCGCCGCGATGCTTACCACGCCCGGCTTGTGCCTCCTCTTCCAGGATCGTCCCCGCCAGGCTGGATCGGCGGTGCCTGAGCCGGTGGCGGCGATGGAGAAGGAGATCGTCGAGGCCTTCCGCACCGGGGCCGATCTGCGGAGTGTCAACTCGCTCCTCTCCGTCCCCCACGATCCTGCCCCGACAGCTGCGTGGACGAGGGGCGAGAGCCAGCTCTCGATTGTCCCCTACGACCACGACTACTACCGCCCCGGAACCTTCGAGCGCTTTCGCCGTGCGGCGGGAAAGCCGGTATCGCGGCTCCCCTTCGACCGCGACGAGGACTTCGTCCGCAGCTTCGCAAGCGAGTTTCTCACCGCGAAAGTCGGGAGCGTGGGGGTGATCGTTCACACTGGCCCGACGGTCCCCGGGCCGGGGCCGACCGGCTTCTCCGGCGCGGCCTTGTCCGCTTTCTGGACCGCCGACACCGGCGCCGTGATCCTCGGCCGCAGTCACCACCGCCCCACCGAACAAGAGGCCCAGGACAGCTGGGCCAACTGGTGGCAGTGGCAGACGCATGCCCTCGCCGGCATCGGTGCCAACGGCAGGCCGTTCAGCACCGCGCGGCTGCCGAGGGGATCTTTCACCGAGTGCACCCATGACGTCGGCCTCGATCGGGCCAACGTTCGCGTCGTCGCTCTCCTTCATGGCGAGGGGGATCAGGGGGGCGATGCCGCGCCGGACGACGCCCTCGTCGGCCGGGTCGCCTTCACGCGGACGTTCGACATCGACGCTGCGGGGCTGCGGGTCGAGACGTCGATCGAGGGGGACGGCCGCGACCGCGTCACCCGGCTCTATGAAATCCTCCCCCTTTTCAACTCGGCTCCGATCGAGCGGGTCGCAGCCCCGGGAGCGGCGGCGACGGTCTATTTCGATGTCGGCCGCGGCTGGAAGCCAGCGGCGGACAAGCCGGTCGCCGGCGTCCGCCGGATCCGGGTCGATCGCCACGAAGGGGCTGTGGTGATCGAGTTCGATCGCCCGCAGACGGTCGGCCTGGCGGAGAAGGCTGGGCCATCATGCCACAACCTCCTCATCGATCTCCTTCGCAACGACGGCACGCCGACCGAGCTGACCACCGCCGGCGTGGCCTACACGATCAGGCCCCTCGTCGAACGCCGCTGACGCCGCCGGGGCGGGCCGTGCCGCGTAGAACGGATGCTCGTCGGTGGCCACGATCTGCACCGACTGACCAAGGGGCTCCGCTGATCTCTGTTCGCCGACGACCTCGAGTGTCTGGAGATCGTGGGCCGTGTTCCGGTAGAGGGCCACCACTTTTTGGAGCACGGCCGGGGCCGAAGAATCATGCTCGGCCCGGGCCCAGACGAAGTCGCCGACTTGGATTTCTTCGATCGGCTTCGAGGCTGAGGAGGGGCCGG
>CAJAYZ010000834.1 GCA_903949225.1 uncultured Planctomycetaceae bacterium | reverse complement strand
TGGTCGTAGTCGGTGCCAGCCGTGCCGGCCGTTGCTCCGGAGCCAATGACTTCCATGAACGTCGTGCTGCCCGCCTCGAGGTCGAGCGCCGCGGCGGCAAGCGCCCCGGGGGAGCTTCCGGGGGAGAGCACGCCTCCCGACTGCACCGTCACCAGGGCCCCGACCGAGCCGTTGCCGCCGAGCGTGCCTCCATTGCCGACGGTGACGGCCGAATTGGCGAGCCTTCCGTTGACGAGAAGCGTCCCTGCCGAGACGGAAGTCGGCCCGGAATAGGTGCTCGTGGCGGAGAGCGTGAACGTGCCGGCCCCCTGCTTCACGACCGCGCCCGAGCCGCTCAAGACTCCCGAGTACGTGAAGGCGTTGGACCGATTGAAGATCAGCGTGCCATCGTTGACGAAGCTGCTCGTGCCGCCGAGGAGGACGCCTTGGGTCCCGCCGGTGCCGATTTGAAGCGAGCCGCCAGCGTTGAGATTGATCGTCCCGCCGCTTCCCCGCGTCAGCGCCCCACCGACCGTCACGAGGCCACCGTTCATGGTGAGCGTTCCCGTGCCGGAGCCCCCGACGGTGAGATTGCCGCTGGAAGTCCACGTTCCGGCAGACATCGTGACGCTGCCGTTGCTTCCTGCACCGTTGCCGATCGTGGCGGCATTGTTGACCACCAAACCACCCGTGACATCCAGCGTGCCGGCGCCGCCGGAGCCGACAAGCAGGCTGTTGGTCGTGGTCCACGTGCCGCTGGAGACGGTCGCTACGCCTGTGCTTCCTGCATTCAGGCCGACGTGGGAGTTGGAGCCGGTCGCCACGACACCACCATTCACGGTGAGCGCACCGGCTCCGTTTCTGCCGACATTGAGGTTGGCGGTCGTGGTCCAGGTTCCACTCGAGACCATGGCGGTGCCGACGCTCAGGCTCCCGCTGGCGATATAGCCGATCGTGTTGGTGACACTGCCGCCGGAAACGTTCAACGCCCCCGTGCCCGAGGTGCCAACATACAAATCGACACTGTTGGCCCAGGTGCCTCCGGAGATGGTGGCGGTACCCGAGCCCGTCGAATTGTTTCCGATGAAGCCGTTGGTGTTGGTGACGCTACCGCCGCTGAGATTGAGCGTGCCGCGGCCGGTGTTGCCGATGCCCAACTCGGCGCTGCTGGCCCAGGTGCCGCTCGACACCGTCGCCGTGCCGATGCCCGAGGCGTTGAACCCGAGAAAGCTGCTGCCGCTGCTCACGAGACCGCCGTTCACGATGAGCGTACCGGTGCCGCTGTTTCCGACACGGAGATCGACGCTGTTGGCCCAGGTGCCTCCCGAGATGGTGGCGGTGCCCGATCCCGCGGCGTTGAACCCGAGATACCCGTTGGTGCTGGTGACGCTGCCGCCGAAAAGCTCGAGCGTGCCGCGGCCGGTGTTGCCGACACGGAGTTCGGAGCTGTTGGCCCACGTGCCGCTCGACACCGTGGCCATGCCGATGCCGTTGCTATTGAATCCGAGGGCGCCGCTCCCGCTGCTGACGAGCCCGCCGGCCACGTTGAGCGTGCCACTACTGCTGTTGCCGATGCGCACGCCCCCGGTGCCCGAAAGGATCTGCAGAGTCCCGGCGTTAGCCAAGGTGGTCATGTCGAGAACGATGAAATCGTTTGTACCCGCCGTACCTGTGAGATTGAGGGTGCCTGCGTTCGTCAACGACAACGTGCCCGTGCCCGACACGAGGCTGGAGATCGTCAGCGGTCCGGTCTGATTGAACTGGAGCGTGCCGCGGACGTTGGCACTGCCGGTGACGGTCGCACCATCATCGAGGCGGAGCATCGCTCCTGGCGAGATCGTGCCGCCGGCCCAGGCACTCGTGTAGACGGCCGTCCCGGTGGTGACATTCTGGGCCACGGCCGGACCGGCCGCGCCAGCGACCATGGCGAGCCCCACGAAGAGGGCATCGAATCGGAGCCACCATCGGCGGCCGACAGATACCGAGCCCATGCGTCGTTCCTGCTCACCGTGAGCCGCTTCGAACATCAGTTTCTAGCCCATCAAAATCTGGT
>CAJAYZ010000833.1 GCA_903949225.1 uncultured Planctomycetaceae bacterium | reverse complement strand
GATCTCGGCCGATCGGCGCATCGCTAAGGGGCTGGCTCCCGGGAGAGGTTGACGGGCGTCGAGTCGGGACGGACTCAGTCTTGCTGCGGCGGACGGCGAAAGCCCTGCTCGGGGCCGCGGTCGCCGCCGGGGCGGCGTGGGCCGCCAAGGCCCGCGCCCCCCTGCTGCATGAGTTCCCGAAGCCGCTTCATTCCGGCGGCGAACTCCTCCTTCGAGAGCTTGCCGTCGCCGTCGGCGTCCATGCGATCGAAGCCCTGCTCGGCCATCGCGCCCGCCCCCGGCCGCTGCGGCCTATCGGCCCCGGGCCGCGGCGGCCGATCCGCATCGGGACGGCGGAAACCACCGAGTCCGGCCGGGCCCATGGCCCGCGCCTGTGCCGCGCCAGCCTCGACCTCCTTCTCGTCGAGCTTGCCGTCGCCGTCGGTGTCCATCCGGGTGAAGGCCTGCTCGAGCGCGATCGTGCGGGCCTTGATGAACTCGTCCCGGCTCACCTTGCCGTCTCCGTCGGCATCGGCCCGCTTCACCATCTCGGCAGGGGAGGACTCCATCGGCGGCTGGGCGACCGCCACGGCCGCGGGCACGCAACCGAGGACGACGACGAGCAACAGGCGGACGAGGCACTTCATGACAAGTCTCCGGGAAGCGTTCATGGCAGACGGGAAAAAAGACAGGGATGGTCGGATCGGCGCAGGGCCGGTCAGGTGATGATCTCGCGGGCCACGGTGCCGTGGACGTCGGTGAGGCGGAAGTCGCGGCCAGCGTAGCGGTAGGTGAGCCGTTCGTGATCGAGTCCCAAGAGGTGCAGCAGGGTGGCGTGCCAGTCGTGGATGTGCATCCGCTTGTCGACGGCCTCGTAGCCATAGTCGTCGGTCGCGCCGTGAGCCATGCCCCCCTTCACGCCGCCGCCGGCCATCCAGAGCGTGAAGCCTTTGTTGTTGTGGTCGCGGCCGTCGGCCCCCTGCCCGTGCGGCGTGCGACCGAACTCGCCCCCCCAGATGACGAGCGTATCGTCGAGCAGGCCGCGGTCGGAAAGGTCGGAGAGCAGGCCGGCGATGGGGCGGTCCACCTGGCGGGCGGTGTTCTCGAGCGCCGTGCCGAGGTTGAAGTGATGATCCCAGTTTCCGTGCGTCACCTGGACGAACCGCACCCCCGCTTCCACGAGTCGCCGTGCCATGAGGCACTGCCTGCCGAAGGCGTCGGTGCCGTCGCCGCCCACGCCATAGCGCTCGAGCGTCTCGGCCGTCTCATCGCCGATGTCCATCACCTTCGGCACCTCGTCCTGCATCCGGAAGGCCAGCTCGTACGATTCGATCACGCCCTCGGTATCGGGGCTCGTGCCGCCGTCGAGCCCCAGGCGCGACGCGTTGAGCCGCTGCACGAGATCGAGCTGGGTGCGCTGCGCGGCGCGGTCGAGGAGCGGGCTCTCGATGTTCGCCATCGTCGGAGGGGCGCCGCCGCCGCGGCGGCCGGCGAGGCCCGGGAGGAGCGATCCTCCGATCCGCGTCGCCTGGTAGACCGCCGGGAGGAACGCGCTGCCGAATGTCCGCGCGGCGGCCACCGGCGGGTTGATCACGATGTAGCCGGGGAGATTCTGGTTCTCCGTGCCGAGGCCGTAGAGCGTCCAGGCGCCGAGCGACGGACGGATGAACTGCGCGGTGCCGGTGTGGAGCTGCGCGAAGGCCTGTGGATGGGCCGGCAGGTCGGTGGCCATCGAGTTGACGACGCACAGCTTGTCGGCGTGTCGGGCGACCTCGTCGAAGAGGCTCGACACCCACAGGCCGCTCTGGCCACGCTGGCTGAACTTCCACCGCGGCGCGACAAGCGTTGCCCGTCCCCCGCGCCGATTTCCCGGCGGCGCGTCCTTCCCGGCGTCGGCGACGAGCCTCGGCTTGTAATCGAAGGTGTCGACGTGCGACGGCCCCCCCTGCATGCAG
>CAJAYZ010000832.1 GCA_903949225.1 uncultured Planctomycetaceae bacterium | reverse complement strand
CGCCGCACACGCGGCGGGGTGGAGCCCGCGGCCGCAGATCGCCGCCGGCTCCCCCGGACGACAGTCGGCGCCGCAGGCCCGCGTCGCCTCGACAAAGGCGATCAGCTGCGCGGCGGCGGCAGGGTCGCTGGCGCCCCGACCGACGAAAACGATCGCCTCCTCGTTGGGATCGAGCGGCGCCAGCACGCGACGAGTCTCCTCGCGGCGGCGCCGCGACAGCCGGACAAGCTCGGGGTGGTGCCCGAGCGCGGCCGCCTGGACCACAGGAATCGTCTCCTCAGCCACAGCTGCGGCGAGTGCCTCGGGCAGGTCGCGCCTGGCATGCCCGTTGGTGAAGAGCAGCAGCGGCGCCGCGACGACGCGATCGACCCCGCGGGCGCACAGTCGCCGCAGCGACTCACCGACCGATGGACCGATGACCTCGAGAAATCCCAGTTCCACGGCGCCGCCCGGACAGGCGTCGGAGATGTGCCCGACGAGCGTCCGGGTCTCGGCCTCGCCGACACGATCGGCCGTGCCGTGCCCGACGACGAGGAGACCACAGTCCTGCGGAAGTCCTTTTCCGGCCATCATGCCCCTCCTCCGACCCTGGCTCTCACGCTCCGCCCTGCGGGAGCCGATCGACGACCGTCGTTCGGCGGACCAGCGCCAGCACGCCGAGGAGCGTCACCACCGCGACGGCATAGGGCAGCACCCGCGACGGATGGAGCGTGAACAGCACCGAGCCGCAGAACGGCCCGAGGATTCGCCCCAGCGACGCGAACGACTGATTGACCCCGAGAACCTCCCCCTGCGCCGACGGGTCGGAACGGCGGGAGATGAGCGAGGAGACCGACGGATTGACGAACGCGAATCCCCACACCGACAGCCCTGCGGCGGCATAGAACAGGCCGCGCACCCAGGACGACGACAGACTTTGGCCCCCGGCATTCGCGTGGACGATTCCCGCCACGGCACCGACGGCCGCCAGGCCCACCGCCATCAGCAGCAGGCCGACGGTGAGCAGGCGTGTCTCCGACACCCTCTTCGCCAGCGGACGATAGCTGCCGCCGGCGAGCATGAGAACGAGCCCGATGCCGGCGAAGACGAGGAAATTGTCATCGTCGGACATCCCGAACGCCTCCTCGGTGAGCCGGGCGAGCGTGGCCTCGAAGTTGGCAAACGAGAAGATCGAGAGGAAGTAAATGAGCACGAGGGCCCCGACGGCCGGGATGGCGAGGACGCGGGCGGAGCGGCTGACACTGAAAAACTCCTTGCCCGCCCGATTCGCCGGATCGCGGGTCTCGCGAAAGACGAAGAACGCGAACAGGAACGCCACGGCGGAGAGGGCCGAGGCGAGGGCCCCAACCGCCCACGGGCGATCGTTGAAGAGCTTCATCCCAAAGTAGGCGATCAGCGGTCCGAGCGTGAAACCGGCGCCGAAGGCGATCCCGATCAAAGCCATGCCGCGAGAGCGGTTCTGCGGGGTGGTGCAGTCGGCGATCACGGCGGCCGCCGTTCCCACGCTCGCCCCGGCGATCCCGGCCCCGATGCGGGCGAGCATCATCAGCCCGATCGCGAGCGCCGCTCGCTCTGGAGGGATGGTCACGGCGAACCCGTACAGGGCGTAAAAAATGACCGACCCGGCGAGGCTGAGGAGGAGCATCGGACGGCGGCCGACACGGTCGGACCACCGCCCCCAGATCGGACTGAAGACGAACTGCATCAGCGAGAACACCGAGAACAGCAGGCCGATCGTCGCCCCGGCAGCCAACGGCGAGAGATGCAGCGCCTCCAAGTAGGGCCCGGCCTGCCGCGGCATCACCGGGAGGACGATCCCGAACCCGAGCAGATCGATGAACACGGTCAGGAAGATCACCAACAGCGCACCGCGCGGCGGACCGGTGCGGGCCGTCTCGATCGTGGTAGCAGGAGCAGACGAGGCGGAGTCCTTCATGCGGATTCCCGGGGTGATGGGAGACGAGGGCTCGACGGAGCCGCGCCCGCCGGGATCGCGTAGACTCCCGACCATGGACGCCACCCAGGGTATCGACCGCCGTGCAGCACCGCCACCCGATGTGCCGGGCGTCGGCGAGGTGACGGCCAGGATCAAGGACTGCCTCGAGGGGCGGTTTACCGATGTGTGGGTGGCGGGCGAGGTCACGAACCTCACCCGCGCGGCCTCGGGCCATGTCTACCTCGCGATCAAGGACGACACGGCGCTGCTCCGGGGCGTCGTCTGGCGGGGCTCCCTTTCCCTCCTCGCTATCGAGCCAGAGGACGGCCTCGAGGTGGTCTGCCACGGCCGCGTCGAGGTCTACCCCCCGCGGGGCACCTACCAACTGACGATCGATCGGATGCATGCGGTCGGGACCGGGGCCCTCGAGGCAAAGCTCCGCCGGCTCCACGCAACCCTCGAGGCGGAGGGGCTTTTTGCACCGCAGCGAAAGCGTCCCCTGCCCCCCTTTCCACGGCGGATAGCCGTCGTCACCAGCCCTGCCGGGGCGGCCCTCCACGACTTCCTCGAGACGCTCCGCGGACGTTGGCCAGCAGCGGAGGTGATCGTCGTGCCCTCGCGCGTGCAGGGGGCCGGCGCTGCGGTCGAGGTGGCCAAGGCCCTGACGCTCGCGGCCCGTCTGGTGCCGGCGGTCGACGTGATCGCCGTGGTGCGGGGGGGCGGGAGCCTCGAGGATCTGTGGGCCTTCAACGAAGAACCGCTCGTCCGGGCGGTGGCCGCGAGCCCGATTCCGGTCGTGGCCGGGGTGGGGCATGAGATCGACGTCACGCTCGCCGACCTCGCCGCCGACGTCCGAGCGCTGACGCCCACCGACGCGGCGGTGAGGATCTCTCCCGATCGGCGCCAGGTCCTCGCCACCGTCGACACGTTCGAGCAACGGCTCCAGGCCGGGCTCCTCCGCCGCACGGCGACGGCGCGGGAGTGGCTCGAGCGGCTCGGCGGCTCGCGGATGCTCGTCGACCCCTCCTGGATCCTCCGCGACCGCCAGACGATTGTCGACACGCACGACACGCGACTGAAGCGGCTGATCGCCGGGGGCATCGAGCGGGCGCGGGAACGGTTGACGGCAGCGGCAGGGCGGCTCGACGCCGTCAGCCCACTGGCAATCCTTGCTCGCGGTTACTCCGTGACATGGATCGAGGCCGATGGGGTCCGCGCGGCTCGGCCGCTGGTGGCTGCGCAAGGCCTCGCAGCCGGCACAAGGCTCGTCACCCAACTCGCCACGGGCCAGATCCGCAGCCGCGTCGAAGAGATCGATCTGGCCGAAGGGGAACCGGAGATAACGGTTCCGGGGAATGTCCGAGGGTGCCGGAAGCAGGGAGGTCGCGACGATGGGCCGTGAAGAACAGGAGGCCACCAAGGTGTCCGATCGGAGAACTGGATCGACGACGGCGGCAGAAGCCCCGCAACCGGTATCTTTTGAAGAAGGGCTCTCCCGTTTGGCGGACCTCGTCGGGGGGCTCGAAGGGGGTCGACTCGGGCTCGCCGAGTCGATCGCCGCGTACGAACAGGGAGTGTCGCTCGTCCGGCGTCTCCATGCCGAGCTGGCGGATGTCGAGCAACGGGTGAAGACCCTCACGACCGCGGCCGAGAAGGCCTCGGAGGAGGATGAGGACGACGACGGCCCCAGGGGAGAAGCCCCGGCCGACTCGGTGTCGCATGCCCCCACGGCCGGACCACGGAAGGGTTCCGCCAAACGGGCGACCGACCGGCAGCCACGAGGCGCCGCTGGCCGTCCGCGGAGGCTTCCGGGGATGGACGATAGTTCTCAGGAAGTCTAGACTTCCACGGCTTTTCCGGAGTCCGGCCGGGGGGGCGTGAAGGCGGAATCGACAGTCGCCCGTCCCCTCGACGGCGAGACGGTGGGACCTCGACCCTGGGATCCAGGATCGAGGCCCCAAAGACGATTCCGACTTCGGGACCGAGAGGATTCTCCCGTGAGAATCCGGCGGTCCATGGGGTGAGGGCGGTGGACCGATCAGGATCTCTCCCGATCGGCTCTTCTTCCGTCGGTCATCGATCGATCCCCATGCACGTCCCCGGCAGCTAGGGCAGGCTCGCCAAGCATGATGGTCGTCAGTCACGACACCGCCGCAGGAAAGCGGCCGACGGCAGGTGGGGCTTCCGGAGCCGGAGCCGTCCCGCAGGCGTTGGCCCGAGTGATGTCGTTCATCGACCCACGCCTCGCGCTGGCTCTCCAACTCTCCGGCGACGCGGCGCCCCGCCTCCTCGAGGCAATGCGCTATTCCCTTCTCGCGCCCGGCAAGCGTCTCCGCCCGGCCCTCGTTCTCTGGGCGGCCGAGGCCTGCATGCCGGCCGGTGCGTCAGGATCATCTCCGACGCAGGCGTGGGACACCGCCGCAGGGGCCGCGGTCGCCGTCGAGATGATCCACGCCTACTCGCTCGTCCACGATGATCTCCCTGCCATGGACGACGACGACCTCCGCCGCGGACGGCCCACCTGCCACCGAGCGTTTGACGAGGCGACCGCGATCCTCTGTGGCGACGCTCTCCAGGCCCTCGCCTTTGAAACCCTCGTCGGCAGCCTCCCCGCCGCCGTGGCGGCCCGGGGCTTGCGCGTGCTCGCCCAGGCATCGGGGCCTGAGGCGCTCGTCGGCGGACAATCGGATGACCTCGCGGCCGAACGGGGCTGGCTCGATCGGTCGGGCCCCGAAGGACGCGAGGAACAGGTTGCCTGGATGGAGCGGATCCATCGCCGCAAGACCGGAGCGCTGTTCCGTGCGGCACTGACCCTCGGTGGCCTCGCCGCCGGAGCGAACGATCGTCAACTCGCCGCGCTCGACGGCTACGGCCGCGCCTTCGGACTCGCCTTTCAGATCGCCGATGACCTCCTCGATGCCGAAGGGAACGAGGCGACGACCGGGAAGCGGGTCGGCAAGGACGCCGAGCGAGGGAAACTCACCTATCCGACGGTGCTTGGATTGTCTGAAAGCCGGCGGCGCGCGGTTGCCCTTGCCGCCGAAGCCGAGTCGATGCTCTCTGAACTACCGGCATCGGCCGACGATCTCCGCCATCTCGCCTCCTGGATCGTGACCCGCGATCACTGACGCCGACCACAGCTCCCTTCGGCTCCACGAATGGAATCGCCCCGAGGATCGCCCCAAACCATGCCCGACATCCTGCCTTCGATCCTCTCCCCCCGCGACCTTGCCGGGCTGTCGATCGAGCAACTCGAACAACTCGCCGGGGAGATGCGCCGCTCGCTCACCGAGGTGGCTGCCACCCGGACGGCTCACTTCGCCTCCAACCTCGGCGTGGTCGAACTCTGCCTGGCCCTCCACCGCGTCTTCGACTTCAGTCGCGACCGGCTGATCTGGGACACCGGCCACCAGATCTATCCCCACAAGCTGATCACCGGCCGGTTCGCCAGCTTCGGGACGATCCGCACTCGTGGCGGGCTGATGGGTTACCCCAATCCCGAAGAAAGCCCCTACGACCTGTTCATGACCGGCCACGCCGGCTGCAGCCTGTCAACGGCACTCGGGCTCGCCAGCGGCGACAGCCTCGCCGGCGAGGACGATCGGCGGAGTGTGGCCGTCATCGGGGACGGTGCCCTCCCGTCCGGAATCGTCTTCGAGGCCCTCAACAACGCCGGCTTTCTCAAGAAGCGGCTGTTGGTGATCCTCAACGACAACAAGATGTCGATCTGCCCACGCGTCGGTGCCCTCGCCGAGTACCTCGACGTCGCCCGCGAGAATCCCTGGTATCGAGGCCTCAAGAACCAAGCGGGCGGGATGATCAAGGGGATGCCGGTGGTGGGCGAATCGATGGAGCGGATGCTCCACAGCGTCAAGGATTCGCTCAAGGCTTCGCTCCATGGCGGGATGCTGTTTGAGTCGATGGGCGTCCGCTACTTCGGCCCGGTCGAAGGCCACTCGCTGGCAAACCTGATTCGCTATCTGGAACTCGTCAAGGACGCCGACGGCCCGGTGCTGCTCCACGTGCTCACCGAGAAGGGGCACGGGTTCAAGCCGGCCGAGGCCGATCCGGTGTTCTTCCACACGCCGGCCCCCTTCGAACGCGACGACGACGACTGCATCGTGTCGATCAAGAAGTCGTCTGCCCGGGCCTACACCGACGTCGCCAGCGCCGCGATCGGCGCCTGCCTGCGGCGCGATCCCCGCGTCACGGTGATCACCGCCGCGATGTGCCAGGGGAACAAGCTCGAACCGGTGCGGGAGGAATTCCCAGACCGGCTCTTCGACGTGGGCATCTGCGAGTCGCACGCCGTGGCGTTTGCCGCCGGACAAGCCAAGGCCGGTTGTCGGCCGATCGTCGACATCTACAGCACCTTCCTCCAGCGGTCGTTCGACCAGATTTTCCAGGAGGTGGCGCTGCAGAATCTCCCGGTCACCTTCATGCTCGACCGGGCAGGGCTCACCGGCCCCGACGGCCCGACCCACCACGGCTCCTACGATCTCGGGTACATGCGGCTGTTCCCCAACATGACCGTCCTCGCACCGGGCGACGAGCACGACCTCGTCGCGATGCTCGACTGGGCGCTCCAGCAGCCCGGTCCGGTGGCGATCCGCTATCCCAAGGCCAGCGTCGACAACCACCCCGGGCCCCGGGCACCGATCGAACGGGGCCGCAGCGAGATACTCCGTCGCGGTCCCGACGGTCTGCTGGTTGCCTGCGGCACCCTGCTCGGTGCGACCTTGGCGGCAGCCAGCCGACTTGCCCTCGAGGG
Source organism: uncultured Planctomycetaceae bacterium (assembly GCA_903949225.1). Taxonomy (GTDB): domain Bacteria; phylum Planctomycetota; class Planctomycetia; order Pirellulales; family UBA1268; genus QWOP01. Next base: position 5,982 of record CAJAYZ010000832.1, on the reverse strand, counting down.
GATCGATGTGTCGGTCGACAACGCCCGATTCGTGAAGCCCCTCGATCCGACGATCCTGGAATTGATCGAGGCCAGTCCCTGGACGATCACGATCGAGGAGAATGCTCTCCCCACCGGGTTCGGTTCGGCGGTCCTCGAGGCGGTCAATGATGCCCGACTGGTGTCCGGCCCCATCCTTCGCATGGGGCTCCCCGACCGGTTCGTCGAGCATGGCGAGCGGGGTGAACTGCTCGGCGAGCTCGGCCTCGACGTCGATGGCATCGCCGCCGCCGCCCGGAGACTCAGTAGCAGGGAAGCCCAACCGATGGCAGGAGCAGCCGTCGACGCAGCCCGTCGCTGAGTTCCCCACGGCCCCGGACATTCCTGACGCCGACGTCCTTCGACTTGAGCGCCGTCGCCCGGCCGGAGCCTCTCATGCCCCCCTCGCAGCGCCTTCGTTCATCGACACCGGACCACCTCCATGTGGCCATCGTGGCCCCTGCCGGGCTGCCCGGCGTGGGCGAGGTGGCCGAACGAGTCGGAGCATCGCTGCAACGCCATGGCCACTCCGTGATCCACCGGCCGGCGCCGGAGGGAGATTGGGGGGAGGGTGGTTTCCATACCCAAGCTCCCGATCCAGACAAGATCGATCTGGTGATCGTCCTCGGCGGGGACGGCACGATCCTCCGCACGGCGCGTTGGATGGGATATGGCCAGGTACCCGTGATGGGGGTCAACCTCGGACATCTGGGATTCCTCGCCGATTTCTCCCGCGACGAAGTCGACGAGGTCCTGATGGAGATCGCTGCCGGCCGATTCCGGCTGGTCGATCACCTGATGCTCGAGTGCGAGCTGCTCCGCGACGGGGAGCCCCCCCGTCGTCAACTCGGTCTCAACGAGACGTCGGTCCTCGCTGGTCCACCGTTCTCGATGATCGACATCCTCCTTCATGTCGACGGGGAACTCGCCACGACCTACCGCAGCGACGGATTGATCGTCAGCACGCCGGTGGGCTCCACCGCCTACAGCCTGTCGGCGGGAGGCCCGCTGGTGCGGAAGGATCTCGACGCCTTCGTCTTCACTCCCCTCAATCCCCACACGCTCACCAATCGGACGGTCGTCGATTCCGCCACCCGCCGGTACGAGGTGTCGGTGCCGCGCCCAAACGTAGGCTCGGCCTGCGTTGTCGACGGTCACGTGTTCGCCCCGCTCCTCCCCGGAGACCGACTGCGTGTCCGGCGGGCGGAGCCGAGGTTTACCCTCGTCGAGACACGAAACCACGGCTACTACCGCACGCTGCGTGAGAAACTCCATTGGGGCGGTGGCCTGCGCGGCGCAGGGACGCCGCCGGCCAGGCCACCCTCCACCCCTGAGTGAGGCTTCCGATGAATCTCCCCACGCGCCGCGATCTGATCGGTGGCTTTCTCCCGCTCCTCGTCGCGGCCAGCGGAGGCATGGCGGGTGGAGTGGATGTTGCCCCTCCCCCGGTGACGCTCGAGTATCGCTTCCTCCCGGACGAGACGGTGGCGATGACGGTGTCCCACCGGGCCCGCACCGAGACGACGATCTCCGGCACGACGCAATCGACCGATACCGCCACCGATTCCAGGAAACGCTGGCGCGTCGTATCGGTCGATGCCGAGGGAAGGGCCACGATCGAGCACTCCGTCGATCACGTGGCCATGACCTCCCGGATTAGCGATCGCGGCGAGGTGCGGTGGAACAGCGACGACGGCGACCAGGCCCCGCCCGGCTACGAGACGGTGCGCGGCAGCCTCGGTGTGCCACTCTCCCGCGTCGTCATCGATCGCGCCGGGCGGGTGATCTCCCGCATCGATCTGCAACCGACCCCGCCGTCCGCGTCCGGCGATCTGATGGTCGTGCCCCTCCCCGATGGCGAGGTGGAGATCGGGGCGGAGTGGAGCGTCCCCCAGGAGGTGGTCGTGGAGGTTCCCGGGGGCCCGCGTCGGGCCGTCCGCACGCGGCTCCGCTACCGGCTGGAGTCGGTGCGGGACAACGTGGCCCTCATCAGCATCGACACGACCGTCCTGACGCCGATCGACGACCCGCGACTCGAATCGCGGCTGCTCGAACGGATCTGGAACGGCGACATCGAGTTCGACATCCCCTCCGGACGGGTCATTCGCCGTTCGACCGGCATCGACCGTCGCGTCGTCGGCTTCAGCGGACAGGAATCGAGCGTCCGCTACCGATCGACGCTCGAGGAGCGGCTCATCTCAGAAGCCGCTCCCGAGGATGTTCCGTCGGCACCAGCGACGGAGTGAACGCCCCAAGCGGAGGCCGGTGACGGCAGGATGCCGCGCCGTTGCCCTTTCGCACTAGGCCGCCCGAAACAACCGCGTCAGCCGACCCGGAGCGACTCCTCGACGCGCCGGATCGCCTCCTCGACTCCCCACTCGGCATCGGCCAGCGTCAGCCGGCTGCCCGACGCGATCCAGCCATCGACGGTGCGCTGCGCGGAGATCACGGTCGAATGACTGCGGCGACCGAAATAGGCGCCGATTTCGGACAACGCCGCCGGCGTGTGTTTCCGGGCCAGGAACATCGCCAGCATCCGCGGTTGGTTGACGCGGCGGACACGACAGGAAGATTGGAGGCTGCCTGGATCGACACCGAGCGCCGAGCAGACGGCGCGCTCGATGTCGGCGAGCCGGACGGCCCGCGAACTCGAGCGGACCAGTTCGGCGAGACACTCTTCGGCCATGTCGAGGGTAACCGGAATCCCGAGCATGTGGCTGGTGGCCTCGAGACGATTGACAGCCCCGGCGAGTTCACGGGTGTTGCGCGTCATCCGCGCGGCAACAAAGGCCACGACGTCCGCGGGAATCGACAGGCTACGGCGAGCAGCGAGCGATTCGACGATCCCGGCACGGGTCGCTTCGTCGGGCGGCAGGATCCGGGCACACATGCCGCCGCGCAGCCGCGCCTGGAGATCGGCCCCGAGTTCCGCAAGCGATTCGACGTCCCGATCACTGGCGAACACCACCTGCTTTCCGGCGCGTTGCAGCGCCTCGATGGTGTGGAGCAGTTCCGAGATCGTGGCTTTCTTCCCGATGAGGAACTGAATGTCGTCGATGACGAGGAGATCTGCGGCCCGGAGGGAGCGACGGAATCCGGGCAGGCCACGGCGACCGTGGAGCGACTCCAGAAACGTCGTCGTGAACTGTTCCGCCGAAAGCATCACCGCCGAAGAGCGGGGATTGCGCTCGCGCATCCGCCGACAAATGCCCTCGAGCAGATGGGTCTTGCCGGCGCCGCTCGGGCCGTGAATGACCAGCGGCGACATCGCTCCGGGCTGCTCGGCGGCCAGCGCCGCCGCCGCGTGGGCCATCCGATTCCCCAGCCCGACCACATATTGCTCGAGCGTCAGGGAGGGGCGGACCGAGGAAGTCGGGCGGGCAATGCCCTGCCCCGGATCACCAGCACCCGCGGTTGGCCCCCTCGCGGACTGCCCCCGAGGCACCGACACCGATCGCTTGCCGTTGCCCCGGCTTGCATCCGCAACGGCAGAGGGCCTTGGGCCGGCCGGGGCCTCACCGTCGGTCGCGGCCCCGCTCCCGGCAACCTGCGCCTCTGGCAGAGGAACGATCCCGTCAGCAGCATCAGTTCCGGCCACCAGCGGATTCCAAACCACGCGGGTCGGACCACCCGATCGCCCCAGAACATGCTCGACGGCGGCGACGAAGTCGTCCCGGAATGTCCGCTGGAGCCAGTCGTGCGTGAAGGCACTCCCGGCGAGCACGGTCACCAACCGCTCGCCGTCGCCGACGCGCTCGGCCACCACCTGAAAGCTTTCGCCGAACCAGACATCGTGCCGGTCCTCACCGATCCGCGAACGGAACGCCGCACGGATCGCGACGGCGACCGCTTCGCTGGGATCCACCGCGCCCGCCGCGCGTTCCTTCCTCGGCGGCCTCGCCCGTCCGGAAGTTCGCCCGCGCAATGAATTGGAGTGGTTTTCTGCATCCATCCTTGGAACGCCTTCGTGACAACGTCGGCGCGAGTATAGGGGTGCAAGCACTGCTGTCAAACCATGCTGTCAAACCGCGCATGCACCGCACTGGCAGCCCTTCACCGGCGCTCTCGGCGCCCGGGAGACACGCATCTGGCTGCCATGCGCAAAGTGTCTTGCGGGGAGCAGAAGGCCCCCGTCACATCCGGCACGCGACGCGCCACCGGCTCAGGCCGCAGCACTCGCGACGACCGCTTCGGCGGGGAGAACGCGGTCGAGTTCCTCGTCGACCTCCACGCCCCGCGGCCCCGTCATCGCTGCGGCCCAACCAGCGACCCTCGAGGGCTCCGGGCGCACGACGCGGTCCCCTTCACGACTCCGCCCCGAGCGGGCCCAAGCCTCGGCGTCGTCGGACAAGCGCACGAGGAGACGTTCCACGCCCGATCGGTGTCGTTCGATCCCGTCGCGATCGAGCGCCGGCGGAACATGGATCGCCCGGCTGACAACCGCCCGGGCGTGCGACCAAGGCCGGGGCACGGCAAAGCGGTCCCAGGTGTTCAATCGCCATGGGCGGTCATACCCCAGCCCCATCGCCACGATCGGGATGCCGAGTGTGCTGGCGAGAAACACGCAGCCCGGCGCCAGCCGACGTCGGGGCCCGCGCGGCCCGTCGGGAGTGATCGTGAGATTGCCGCTGCGGGCCCGCGAGACCAGTTCCCGCAGCGCCGCCGAGCCGCCGTGGAACGAACTGCCACGGACCGTGCCGAATCCCATCATCCGCGCCACCCGTTCGAGGATGTTGGCATCCCAGTGGCGCGAGAGGAGCATCGAGATGTTCGAATGCCCGCGGAGATGGAGGGGGAGGAGGATCCCCTCGTGCCAAAAGACGTAGATTTTCGCCCCCCGGTAATCGGGATGGACCGGATCGACCGTCGGATCAGCGAAGTCGACCCGGTAGTCGAGGGTCCCCATCCAACGACCGATGACCGCAGCAGCTGCCAGCGACGCGGCACCGACGGCCAATGGCGAGGTGATCTTCACGCTCGGAATCCCTTCCTGATGTCCCTCGAGGGCCGCGTGCTCCGCCGCGTCCCGTGCTCATGATCCTGCCCACGCCCCTGTTTGTCGGCGTCCCGTCCGGTCCGACGTCAATCTTCGTACCACACCCCCTCGAACACCTCCTCCGCAGGGCCGGTCATGAAGACAGGCCCCTGCCCCGCCCACTCGAGCTCCAGTTCGCCCCCCGGCAGTTCGGCCCGGATCCGTTCGCCGGTTCTGCCGCAGAGAACACCCGCCACGCACACCGCCGAGGCCCCGGTACCGCAGGCCTGGGTGATCCCGCTGCCACGCTCCCAGGTGCGCATCCGCACGCGCCTCCGGTCGAGAACCTCGACGACATGGACGTTGACTCGCGCCGGAAAGAGCCTGTCGGTCTCGATCCGCGGACCGAACTCGCCGAGGGGCACCGCGGCGACGTCACGGCACCAGAAGATGACATGGGGATTCCCCATCGACACGCATGTCATCCGCGGATCGAAGCCGGCGGCTTCCCACCACGCTTCCGCGTGGGGCAGCGCAGAGCAGGGCAACTCGACGACCCGCTCCCCCGGATGATCGACCGGGATTTGTGCGGGGGTGAGGATCGGCTCCCCCATGTCGACGCGGACGCGCGACGAGCGTCGGCCGGTCGGATCGACGACAAGATCGAGCACGCCCCGGCCAGTCTCGATCCGCACCGGACCAGCCGGCGCGTAACCGCGTGACACGACGAGATGGGAGACACACCGCACGCCGTTGCCACACATCTCCGATTCACTTCCATCGGCATTGAACATTCGCATCCGTGCGGCCGCCACGTCCGAGGGCTCGACGAGGATCAGCCCATCGCCGCCGACGCCCCGATGCCGATCCGAGATTCGTCGTGCGAGGGCCGGCGGATCGGACGGCACGGCGACGGAAAAACCGTCGATGTAAACGTAGTCGTTGCCGAGTCCGTGCATCTTCACGAAGGGGAGTTTCGCGCTGGTCAT
>CAJAYZ010000831.1 GCA_903949225.1 uncultured Planctomycetaceae bacterium | reverse complement strand
GTCCGGTCGCTCACCAACACCGGCACCCCCGCCGCCAGCGACTCGAAGATCACATGCCCGAAATTCTCGCCGCGGGTCGGGAGGAGGAAGAGATCATGCCGCGCGAGCGTCGCGCGGACCTGATCGGGAGTCACCTCCCCCTTCCATGCGATCCGGCAGTCGGCCGGCGCCGCCGCGAGCAACGGCTGGCAGGTCTCCCAGTAGGCCCGGTCTTCGATCGGGCCATGGATCGAGAACTCCACCGGACAGCGGAGCCGGAGGACAACCTCGATCGCGTAGCGGACGTTCTTCATCGGGCTGATCCGCGACAGCAGGCAGACCCGCAGCGGCCCCTCCGGCCGGGGCGTCGCTGGCGGGGGCATGTCGGCCAGCCGCTCGGTGAGATCGGTGGCGACGCGGATGTCGGCGGCGATGCCCCCCATGGCGCGACGGATGTCGTCCCGCTCGAAGTCGCTCGACGCCTGCCAGATCAGCCCAGCATGAAGACCGGTGAGCCGCGCGGCCGCGCGAAACAACCGCTTCTTCGGCGCCTTGATCCGCAGGGCGCTCGGGGCGAACTCGCCTCGCGGCGCGAGCACCCAGCGGATCCCAGGGGCCGCCCAGCCGAGGCGACGCACGACCAGCGGCAGGATCGAGAACGATGGGTCGAGAAAGCTGTTCAGGTAGACCGTGTCGGGCCCGACATCCCGGATCAGGCGGGCCACCGCCGACAGGCTGCGGTCCGACGACGATCCATAGAACACCTGCGTCCCGTCGACATCGCACCATCGCCCGAGTGGCACCCCGGCGAGCGGCTCCCGCGATCCCAGGTCGTGGTTGCGGGTGAAGATCCGGAAGTCGACCTCGTCACCGAGTTGGTCGACCATGTTCAGCAACGTCCGCAACGGACCACCGGAGCGGAACGCAGGCCGGTAGTATGCGGCGAACACGAGGACAACCGGTCGGCGTGGAGGCGGTTTCATCGTCCCGATCTCTCTCGCGGCGGAGGCTGTCGCTGCTGTCGTTCACGGAGCGATGGACGCGGCGGGAAGCGGTGGCGTCCCGATCGTACCCCGATCGAGTCGGCATCGTACCAGCCCCGCGCCGGTCGATCACTCAGAAGGCCGCAGCGCCGCATGGAGGATCTCCACCGGATGGAGGGCGGTACGACCGGTGCCATCCTTGATCTGGTGGCGGCAGCTCGTCCCCGGGGCGGCGATCACCACATCGTCCGCAGCAGTCCGCACAGCCGGGAAGAGGACAAGTTCCCCGATCCGCATCGAGACGTCGAAATGCTCCCGCTCGTAGCCGAACGAGCCGGCCATGCCGCAGCAGCCGCTGGGGATCGGTTCGACGGCATAGTTCCGCGGGAGCGACAGGGCCGTCACGGTCGGTTGGATCGAGGCCAGCGCCTTCTGATGGCAGTGCCCATGGAGGCGGATCGTGCGGCGCTCGTCCGTAAACGCCTCCGGGCCGATCCTCGCTGCCGCCGCCTCACGGGCGAGAAACTCATCAATCAAAAGCGCCCGCCCGGCCAGCCGCCGTGCGGCGGGGATCATATCGCGCGGCACGAGATCGGGCACCTCGTCGCGGAAGCCGAGGATCGCCGAGGGTTCAATCCCCAACAGCGGCGCCTCGTCGGTGATGATTGGATCGAGCCGGCGGACGTTCTCGATCGCGAGGCCCCGCGCCTCACGGAGGAGCCCTTTCGAGATCTGCGGCCGGCCGCTGGCGACGTGGTCAGGGATCACCACCTCATACCCGAGCCGTTCGAGGAGCTCGACGGCCTTGATCCCCACCGGAGCGTCGAGGGTGTCGGTGAACTCATCGCAGAAGAGATGGACACGGCCGAGCCTGCCGGGCCGCCGCGGCCGGCTCCGCATGAAGCGCGAGAGCGTCGTGCCATGGACGCGCGGAAGCGACCGGCCCGCCGCGAATCCCATCCCCCACTTGAGCAGCCCCGAGATCCCTGGGGCAGTGACGAGGGTGTTGTAGAGCCAGGGAACGCGCGCCGCCCATTGCATCGCCCGCCCCGTGTCAGCGATGAGCCTCGTCCGCAGCGGGATGCCGTGGGCGTCGATCCAATGCTGCTCCCACTCGCTCTTGAGCCTTGCCATGTCGACGTTCGACGGGCACTCGCTCTTGCAGCCCTTGCAGGAGAGGCACAGATCCATCACTTCGGCGAGCTCGGGCGTCGTCCAGGGATTTGCGCCCGGGCTCCCGGCCGTCGAGGCGAGCGCCTGGCGGAGGACATTGGCCCGGGCCCTGGTCGTGTCCTTCTCGTCGCGCGTCGCCATGTAGCTGGGGCACATGGTCCCCCCCATCTCGGCCGACTTGCGGCACTGGCCGACGCCGCCACACTTCTCCGCCGCCCGCAGCACCCCCTGCACGGCGTCAAAATTGAACACCGTCTCGTGGCTCGGCTCCGGCTCCCCCGGCACGATCCGCAGCTGCGTGTCCATCGGGAGGGTGTCGACGATCTTGCCGGGATTGAGGATCCCCTGCGGATCGAACAGCCGCTTCACCCGGACGAGATGCTCGAAGCAGGCGTCGCCGACCATTGTGCGGATGAACTCGCCGCGAAGCCGGCCGTCGCCATGCTCGCCACTCAAAGAGCCGCGGTATTTCTTGACGAGGTGCGCGACGTCGGTGGCGACATCGCGGAACATCTTCAAGCCCTCGACCGTGCGGAGGTCGAACAGCGGCCGGAGGTGGAGCTCGCCGGCACCGGCGTGGGCGTAGTGGATGCAATCGATGCCGTACTTCTCCGCGAGGAGCCGATCGAAGTCGGCGATATAGGCGGGCAGATCGTCGATCGCGACGGCGGTGTCCTCGATGATCTCGCGCGGCTTCTTGTCGCCGGGAATGTTCTGCACGAGCCCCTGCCCGGCCCGTCGAAGCTCCCACACCTTGTTGGCATCGTCGCCGAAGAGGCGCGGATAGGCATGGCCTATCCCCGCCGCAGCCAAGGCTCGCTCGGTGGCCGAAAGCGCCCGCTCGATCGCGGCCCGATCGGCATGGCGGATCTCGACGACGAGGATCGCTTCTGGATCACCGACGACGAAGCTCCGGTTGCGGGTCTGCTCGGCGTTGCCCTTCGTGCATTCGAGGATCTTCCGATCGATCAGCTCGCAACCGGAGAGCACGCCCCCTTCCGCCGCCGCGGCGGCCTTCCCCTCGTGCATGACGACGACGGCCCCACGGAGCGCCTCGTCGACACTCGCACAGTGCGCCACGAGCAGCCCCCCCGGCGACGGCAACTCGATCAGCCCGAGCTCGAACTCCACCCCGAGAAACAGCGTTCCCTCCGAGCCGGCGACGAGTTTGCAGGCATTGAAGGGATGGGGGCTTGAAGGATCGAAGCAGTCGGCGTCCATGAGGGAGTCGAGGGCGTAGCCTGTATTGCGGCGGGTGACAGCCGCCTTCGGAAAGCTCCGCTCCACCTCGGCCCGCACGGCTGGATCGCCGAGAAGATCGCGCAGGCCCTTGTGGATCCTGGTCTCGAGCGAGTCGGGGCCAACGCACTTCGCCGCGAACTCGAGCGCTGATTCCGCCGCGAAGGTCACCTCCGAACCGTCGGCGAGGAAGCCGCGGGCGGTGCGGAGATGGTCACGCGTCGACCCCCAAGCGATCGAGTTTGAGCCACAGGAGTTGTTCCCCACCATCCCGCCGATCATCGCCCAGGAAGCGGTCGACGTTTCGGGGCCGAAGGAGAGGCCGTGGGGGGCGAGGGCCTGGTTGAGGGCATTGCGGACCACGCCCGGCTGGACACTCACCGTGCGCCTCTCGACATCGATCGCCACGATCTTGTTCATGTAGCGACCGGTATCGACGACGATCCCCCCTCCGACCACCTGGCCGGCGAGCGACGTGCCGGCGCCGCGGGGAATGATCCCCACCCCCTCGGCCGCGGCGAAGCGAACGATCGCGCCGACATCGGCGTCGGTTCTCGGGAGCGCCACCGCCAGCGGCCGCTCCTGGTATTCGGAGGCATCGGTGGCGTAGATCGTCCGCGTCGTGTCATCGACGAGCAGTTCGCCGTCGAGCCGTGTGGCGAGCGCCGCCAAGCGCTGTTGGAATCGGGCATCCTGCCGGGAAAGATCAACGCCGGGATTCTGCTCGCTCGACACGCGGTGAGTCATGGCTGGCTACGGGAGGGAAGACGTGGACGAGGGAAAACGATGTGGTCATGGTAGCCTTTTCCACAGCCCATTTCGGACACTTCCTCCGCTCCCGGCCGGATCACCATGTCGACCCCTCACGCCGAACTCCCGCCGGTTGAGTTCCGCCGCCTCGGAGCTGTCACCGTGGCGACCCTCCTCGACAAGCGCGTGCTCGGGGCGCGGGCCACGTCCCTCTTCGAGGACCACCTCATGCCAGAGGCCGATGCCCTCGCCGGCGATGGGCTGGTCATCGACTTCTCCCGGGTGACCTACTTCGGGAGTGATTCCTTCGGCCGCCTCGTTCTCCTCGCCGGCCGGGTAGACCGGTCAGGCGGATGGCTGACGCTGTGCCATGTCGACGGGAAGATCCGCGAGGTGTTCCGCGTCACCCGCCTCGACACGAGATTCGACATCGCCGACGACCTCGTCACGGCGATCGGCTCGAACCGGCCGACCGAACCGGGCTAAAGGGAAAGCGAGGCACATGGCGCGCGAAACGCAACGGTCGCTGTTCGACGACGACCCGCTCCCGGAATCCCCGGTGGCTAAGGCCCCGCGCGCCGAGCCGGTCGCGCCGGCGCTCGTCGCCTCAGACATCCACGCCCTTGCCTCCCGGCTCCCGGCGCAGGTCCATCTCGGCACATCGAGCTGGTCGTTCCCCGGCTGGACCGGCCTCGTCTACGCGCCGCGCCACGGCAAGCCGGAGAGCGAACAGCGTCTGGCGCGCGGGGGCCTGGCGGCCTACGCGCAGCATCCCCTCTTCGGCAGCGTGAGCCTCGATCGCACCTTCTACGCCCCTCTGCTTGCGGACGAATACGCCGCCTACGCCGCGGCGGTGCCCGATGACTTCCGCTTCGTCGTCAAGGCGCCGGCAGCGATCACCGATCCCTTCAAGCGCGCCGGGAACTCCGGCCTTGTCAGTGGCGACAACCCCACGTTCCTCGACGCCCCCACCGCAGCGGCGGTCTGTGTCGCGCCGGCGGCCGCCGGCTTGGGTGCGAAACTCGGCGCGATCGTGTTTCAGTTTCCTCCCCTCGGCCGGGCGCTGCTCGCCGACGTGCCGCGGCTCGTCGCCCGCCTCGGGGTGTTCGTGGCCGCCCTGCCACGTCCGCGCACCGATGGCCTCCCGCACGGGCCGGCGATCGCGCTGGAGATCCGCGATCCTGCGCTCGTCTGCGAAGCCCTTGCGGCGGGCCTCCTCGATGGTGGCGCGATCCCGTGCCTTGCAGCGCACGCCCGAATGCCGCCGCTCGAGAAGCAAGCCGAGGTCTGGCGGCTCGATCGCTTCCCCCTCTCGAGCCCGCTTGTCATTCGCTGGAATCTCCATGCCGGCAAGGACTACGAGGGGGCGAAGCAGGAATACTTTCCCTTCGACAGGCTCGTCGAGGAGGATCTCGAGACCCGCGACAGCCTCGCCCGCCTCGTCCGCACCCAGGCGCACTCGGGGCGGACGGTGCTCGTGACGATCAACAACAAAGCAGAGGGCTCGGCCCCGTGGAGCGTCCGCCGCCTTGCCGAGGCGATCGCAGGCTGCAACTGACCGCGCCTCCCAAGTCAGTCGCCGGGAAGAAAGACCCACAGCGCCGGTCTGCCGCAATTACAGTGCACGGCCCGGCCCAGCAGGCCAAGGCCTGCCGCGCTGAGAAAGACGCTCGTCCGCGCCGCATCCCAGAAGCCGTGCAAGCCCAGCGAGTGTGGCCCGCGCAGCCGCTGGGTGACGCTCGGCACCGGATGGAAGATCGTTTCGACCCACGGCGGCCGATTCCGCTCGCGGTCCTGCAGATCGTCGAGCGCCGCGATCGACCGTTCCATAGTGCTGCGGGAACAGCCAGCCTCGAGCACCCGCTCATCCACCTCCGTGACGCCACGGCGGCTCGGCGTGGGGAGCAGCAGAAGCCCGACAAACGACCAGAGCGTGAACCACAGACTGAGGTCGACGGTGCCGGAGGCCGTCCCCAGCCGATCGCGGCCCACCAGGCAGGCGGCTATCGTGATGCCGGTGAGTGTGAAGCCCAGTGCCAAGAGGCGGCCCCGCAGCCAACTCCCAGAACCGACAGCCATCGTCCGCCGCTCCAGGGCCACTGCAAGCTGATCGGGCTCGAGCATCTCCCGCCATTTCATGGGCAGCAGATGGAGCCGCGGCACGAGCACGCCGACAATGCCGCCGGTGAATCCCTCATCCTGGCTCTCGGCGACGAACGTCGCGACCGATTCCTCCGCGCCAGTGGAGCGTTCGTCGCTGGGAGTCACCTCGAGCGGCGCAGCGGCCGAGGCGAGCAGCACGCGGCCACGCAGGAGCAGGAGGATGAGAGCCGCACAGGCCATCACCACGCCGACGATCCCTCCAAGCCTTCCCGCCACGAACATCACGACCGTGGTCGAGAACAGGAGGGTGGCATGCACCGCGATTCCGCGGACCAAGCCCGCCAAATACCTTCCCAGCGGCGGATGCGCGCGTGAAAAACGCCGCGGGAGCAGAAAGCCGCCCCAGAGATCCAGCGGCAATTGGATGGCCACGTAGCAAAGCACGAAGGCCAGCAGCCCGAAGATCTGCGTTGCCACGGGGGCGTCGGCTGCAGGCAGGGCCCGCCCGCTGGCGTTCACGACCAATCCCGCGGCGCTGAGCACCACCATCGTGCCAACCGCGGAGATGCCCAGCCACAACCGCGCCCGGCCATACCCCGGAAGCGTGTCGGCGGAGATGGCCTGCTCGGGCGGTTTGACCGACTTTGCCCGCTGCATCGCCTCGGCCGTCTTACGAATGCCGCGGAGCATGCCACCGAAGACGATCTCGTGGAGCGGGACGACCGCATACCAGTAGAGAATCCCGATCAGCCCCCGCGGCCTGTAAAGGGCCGTCATCTTGAGTTCCGTCGGAAATTCGGCCGAACCGTCGGCCGACAGGATCTCGAACTCGAGCTTCGCCTCCCCGGGCAATTTCATCTCCGCCCGGAGCGAGAGAAATCGGTCGCGATCAATGCCGACCACCCTCCAGAAGTCGAGCGTCTCGCCAAACTCGACGTTTTCCGGATGCCGCCGGCCACGACGCAGCCCCGGCCCACCGACAAGCGTGTCCATCCAGCCCCGCAGTCGCCACAGCATGTCGCCGGCATACCAGCCGTTCCCCCCGCCAATTCGACAGACGGCGGCAAACACACTCTGCGGATCGGCATCGATTTCCACCGACCGGCGGTCGGAGAAGACGGTGCCACCAGCCCACGAAGGGTCGCCCGGGATCGGGCCGGCCACGCTCCACCTCGTCTCCACCGCCCCGGCCTCGACCTTCCGCAGCGCCCTCGCGATCGCCTCCCGAGCCCCGAGCGCCGCGTGAGGCATGAGCCGCTGAGTCTCGTCATTGGTGAGCACGACCCGGTTTCTCAAGCCCTCGGCCAGGGGCCGTGCGATCCGATACGACACCGGCGTGACAACGTTGATCCACAGGGAGCTCAGCCGCGGCGTGAGCACAGGCACCGGCACGATGAGCCGCCGCGGTAAGTGAAGCTCCTCGGCCATGATCTGCATCAACTGCTGATAGGGAAAGACGTCCGGACCACCGATCTCGAGCGTACATCCGGCTGACTGGGGCACCTCGAGGCAGCAGACAAGCCAGTGGAGGACGTCCTCAATGGCAATCGGCTGGCATTCCGTCTTCACCCAGCGCGGAGTGACCATCACCGGCAGCCGCTCGACGAGATACCGGAGAATCTCGAAGGAGGCCGAGCCGGCTCCGATGATCATCGCGGCACGAAAGGTTGTCACCGGCACGTTTGTGGCGGCGAGTTCCTGCTCGACTTCGCGGCGCGAGCGGAGGTGGACGCTCAGGTCGGGGCCCATTTCGCCGAGGCCGCCCAGGTAGATGATTCGCGACACCCCGGCCCGGGCGGCAGCGCGGGCGAAGGAAGCGGCCAGCGTCCGATCGCGAGCGGCGTATTCACCGCCCGTCGACTCCATGGAATGGACGAGGTAGTAGGCCACCGAGGCTCCGGCCATCTGATCGGCGAGCGCATCCTCCGAGGAGACGTCGCCGGCGACGACCTCGACCGCCGGGTGTGATCGCCACGGTTTTTGATCGAGCTTCCGGGGTGCCCGAACGAGGCATCGAACACCGTAGCCGGCCTCGAGCAGGGCGGGCACGAGCCTCCCCCCGACATACCCCGTCGCCCCGGTGACAAAAACGGTCTCATGCCGGCGGTGGAGGCTCATCGAAGACACACTGGTGCGCCCTTTCCGCTGGTCAAACGATCTGAAGGCCATAGAGTGGTGGCACGTCGAATGCTGCCTGAGCAGGACTCGTCTTCCTCTCCCCCTTGGAACCGCACGCCATGGCGAATGACAACCAACTCGACTGGTCTGACCTTGCGATCGGGCTCTACGACCGCCTGACAGGT
>CAJAYZ010000830.1 GCA_903949225.1 uncultured Planctomycetaceae bacterium | reverse complement strand
GGGAGCGCGACGTCGACAGCGCTGCGGGACGCGGTGCTGCCGATGGCAACCCCTGGCCCGACCGGCTTCACGCCGGCGCAGATCCGCCATGCCTACGGACTCGATCAAATCTCCTTCGGCGGCACGCCGGCCGATGGCCGCGGGACGACGATCGCCATCGTCACCGCCTACGACAGCCCCAACATCGCCGCCGACCTCGCCACCTTCAACGCCACGTTCGGGATCCCCGCTCCCCCTTCCTTTCAGAAGGTCAACCAGACCGGCGGCAAAACGTTGCCAGCCTTCAACGCCTCTTGGTCAACCGAGACCTGCCTCGATGTGCAATGGGCCCACGCGATCGCCCCTGGTGCCTCGATCCTCTTGGTCGAGGCCAGGAGCAACGCCACGGCCGACATGCTCGCGGCCGTCAAATACGCCCGCTCGGCGCCCGGCGTCGTGGCAGTGTCGATGAGTTGGGGCCAGGCCGAGTATGCGGGGGAGACCGCCCACGACGTCACTTTTACGACCCCCGCCGGGCATCCGCCCGTGAGCTTCTTCGCCGCCAGTGGCGACTGGGGGGCTCCGGGCATCTATCCCGCCATGAGCCCCAACGTCGTTGCCGTCGGGGGCACGTCCCTGACGCTCGGCAAGGGGGGCGTTGCTCTCGAATCTGCCTGGGGCCGCAGCGGCGGCGGGGTGAGTGCCTATGAGGCCCGCCCCAGCTATCAGGCGGGGGTCGTGATGCAGACGACGACGAAGCGGGCCAATCCCGATGTCGCCCTCGTCTCCGATCCGGCCACGGGCCTGGCCGTCTGCGATTCCAAGGCCAATGGCGCGAAGACTCCATGGGCGGCCTACGGCGGGACGAGCATCGCCGCGCCACAGTGGGCGGGAATCGCGGCGATTGTCGCTCAGGGGCGCGCCCTCCGTGGTGCCGCCCCCCTCGACGGCCGCAAGGAACTCCTCCCCGCGCTCTACAGTCTGCCGTCGGCGGATTTCCGTGACATCGTCTCCGGCTCGAGCAACGGCACCCCCCGGCTCGCCGCCGGCCCTGGCTACGATCTCGTCACCGGCCGGGGCTCGCCGGTCGCCGAGGCGCTCGTGCGCGATCTCGTCGCCTGGGGAAGCGCGACGGCTCCGAGCGCCCCAGCCGCGCCGACGAGCCTCGCCGTCGCCGTCACCTCTTCGACGGCGACATTGACTTGGGGGGGCGTGTCGGGAGCGAGTGGCTATCGGCTCTACGAGACCACCGGCGGCACAGCGACGCTGCTCGCGAGCTACGACGCCACGACGACGTCGGCGACGCTCACGGGCCTCGTGCCACGGTCAACGCACACCTGGCGGCTCGAGGCCTGGAACAGCGCCGGCAGCGCCGCAGCGACAGCCCAAGCCACGCTCGCTGCGGGGGTCACGACACCGACGGGGATCACGATCAAGGTCGTGTCGGCAACGACGATCGATCTATCGTGGCAGGGGGTGGGAGGGGCGAAGAGCTACTCGGTGTTCCTCTGGACGGGGCGAGCGGCCCGGAAGGTGGCGGGAGTTTTAGCGCCGACGACGACAACGCGAATCGCCGGCCTCACCCGCGGATCGACGATCCGCATCGCCGTCCGTGCCGAGAACAGCCAAGGGAATGCCACCTCCGAGTGGGTCTCATTCCAGATACCGGGGTGAGGTGGCACTCGATCCGTCCAGCCGGCAACGGCCAGCGCCAACCCCTGACGGCAACGGCCGGCGCCCCCACCGACGGCGACGGACGGCGCCCCACAGAAGTGACGCCGGCCGTAACGTTGGCTGGCGGTGGGCTTGGCCGTCCGTGGCACATGTCCACCCGATCCACTGCCGGCCAGAGGCCGGACAGGAGGCCGCCGCGATTACTTCTTCGGCGCGGCCTTGGGCTTCTCCTGCTTCGGCTTCTTGTTCTTCTTGTCGTTCTTCTGGCTGTTGTTGCCCTTGCCCATCGATCGACTCCCTTCGTGGTGACGTTGGCGGACGCCTCGCGAATGCCGCCCGACGACGTGCCGGCTGCGGCGCCACGGCAAGCCTAGCGGCAACCCCGTCGACCGGGAAAGAGAGACTCCTCGCCCGACCCGCCGCCTCCGCCGCACGCCGAGCAGCCCTGCCGGGAATGGTGGTGCCAGTCCCCCCGCGCGCGGCAAGGGCGTCCCACGGGTGCTTTTTTGGCTCTTGCCAGGGCCTTCCTGCTAGATTCTCCGGCAAGCTTCACATCGGGCCCACCACGGCGGCAGGGCCCCACCCCCGCCACCGCTCTGGGATCTCCCCTCCAATGGCCACAGGTGACCACCACAACGGCCGCGACAGCTCCCCCACGACTGACTGGCGGCGGCAGGTAGGCGATCTTCTCCCGGCCTGGTTCGCCGAACGGCTCGCTCAGGAGGGGACGCGCTTCGGCGTGCTCCTAGGCACCGGGCATGTCCTCATCGTTGACCAGGTCCGTAACGTCCGGGCGGCCCCAGGCGGCCAGGTGTGGCTCGACGTCGAGATCATCGTCCCGTTCAAGAAGGACGGCTTCCCGTGGGGGCATTTCCCCTTGGTCAAGCTCTCCGCCGACGAGCGGGCCAACAGCTCGATCAACGCCGCGCACATCGTGGCGGTTGTCGAGGTCGATACCTGGGAAGTGCCGCCGCTCCAACCGAGCGACGACTAGCCACCGTTCTCGACGGGGGCCGCGGGGAGCGATGCGATCCGGGCGATGAGCGTGGCGGGGAAGAGGATCCCGCAGAGCGACTCGAGCGTCGATACCGCGCAGGCCGCGGCATTCACCGGCGCCACATCCCCGAAGCCGGCAGTGGTGAGCGTGGAGAAGCTCAACCAAACGAAATCGACCCACCGCAGTGGGCGGGCGTGCTCGACGCCGCCGGCGAGGACGTAGCCAATGCCATCGCCCAGACCGACGATCGCATGGATGCTCGCGAACACGAAGCCAATCAGCACAAAGCTCGCGGCCCCGCAGAAGATCCGCTGCACTGGGGGCACGCGGAGGGCGAAGGCCGTCTTGATGCACAAGACCGCGGAGGTGATGCCGGCGGCGATCATCGTCAACCAGAGCGGAAACCGCCACATTGAAGGCACGCGGGGCAAACCAATCTCCCAGAGGATCGTAGCGATGCCGACCGCCGCGATCACCCCCGCGGTGCGCTGGTAGCCGAGGAAGCGCACCGTCAGCATCGCCACCGCGAGCGAGGCGACCGCGTAGGACAGCGGGACGAGTCGCCCGCCGTCGTCGAGGACGGGAATGAGGACGATCAACAGCAGCTGGAGCGCGAAGATCACGACCCCCTGCTGGGTCACGGGCGGTCGACGCAAGAACGTGAACAAGGGGGGCGATCTCCTCGCAGGCTTTTCCGGCCGTGGTCGGAATCCGGTCGGAGATCGTACGGAGAGGAAGCGCAGGGTGATACACCGAATGCCGGCGACGGGCAGCCCCACCGTCGCGCCGGCGACAGCCATCCTTGGCGGCCCCCCGAGCCCCGTCGTCGCAGTCGCCGAGGCGTTTCAGCGGCGGCCGTGATTCGGCTGGCCGTCACTGTGGCGAGGGAGGGCCTCGATCCGGGCCGTGCGGTGCTCGGCGAGGAGCCGGGCATAGATCGGCACGGTGCGGAGCATGTCGCGGAGGTGCTTCTGGCTCCGCGAGAGGAGAATCTCGGCATGGGCCTCGTGCGCTACCCGCATCGGCATGTCGACCCAGACATCGTAGCCGAGGGCGTGCGGGGGACGCTTGGTCGTCGTCGTTCCCCCCTTGCCGAGCCAGCCGAACAGACTCCATCCGCCCGATGACGCCGCGGCCTGCTCGGTGGCAGCCAACGCCTCTTCGGCATCGGGGTCGAAGTGGAGCCGGAAGACGACGACGTCGTTGGCGGCCTTCCCCGAATGAGGGCACTTGCCCGCGGCAGGAAGCTCGCGCGTGCGGATCATCCGCTTGATTGCCTGGATCGTGTCGTCGGCCAGATCGGCCTCGTGAGGCTGATCGCGGCCGATCACTGGGACCGTTGGCGGCGTTGGCCGTTCGATGGCAGGGACGGCGACGGTGCGACCGCAGCGGCAGGCCATCGTACTGCCGGCCCGCGTTGAAGAAACCGAATAGACAAGTCCACAGGTGCAGGTCACGGAGAGCGGCATGGTTCACCCCCTTCAGTGGGAAAGAACGTTCCGAACCGTGGGCATCATGCCCAGACTGATCGAGTCCGAGGCGCATCCTTGCCGTCTGATTGCCAAGTCTGTGGCTGGGTGTCGGTCAGGGTGAGGGCTTGCGGGATCAGAGGGCCTCGGCGAAGGTCTTTTACAAAGACATCCACTTACGACATCGTACCCTCCGGACCTCGAACTCCACAGTTCAGCTCGAGAGAGCCGATGGGAGGGGAGGGGAGGGAAGCAGCCCGTGTGGACCCTAGGCCCGGAAAAAGGTAGTATTTTCTCGGGGAATATCGACTGGGTTGGGTGTTCTCACCAGCCCCAGCAGGCCCGGCTCCCGCCACGGAACACGATCATGGAACCGCAGCGACGGGAAGGCCGACAGATGGAACCGATCGCGCGTGCTTGGCTTGCCCCCCAATGCCCGGCCCTCGCCCGCCGGCGGAGCCGATGCCTCGCCGCGCTAGCCACGGCCGTCCTTCTCTCCCTGCTCCCGCCGGCCCCCGCCGCTTCGATCGTTCCCGCCGAACGGGCCGTGAGCTTCACCGCCGACGTCGTGCCGATCCTCACCAAGGCCGGCTGCAACATGGGGGCCTGCCACGCCAAGGCGGGCGGGGGGCAAAACGGCTTTCAGCTTTCGCTCCTCGGCTTCCAGCCCGACGAAGACTACGACCACCTCCTCAAGGAATCGCGGGGAAGGCGGGTGTCGACCGCGGCCCCGGATCAGAGCCTGCTCCTCCTCAAGGCGACCGCAAGCGTGCCCCACGGCGGCGGCCAGCGGATCGCCCCCGACTCCGAAGCGCATCGGGTGCTCCTTCGCTGGATCGGCGAGGGGGCCGGGCTCGGCCCGAGCGACCTGCCGGCGCTCGACAAACTGATCGTCGAACCGGCCGGGATGACGCTGGCGCCGGGGGCCCGCCAACCGCTGCGGGCGATCGCCCGCTACGCCGACGGCAGCACGCGCGACGTGACGGAGCTTGCCCTCTATGAGTCGAACGACCGGGCGCGGGCCGAGGTCGACGGGGCGGGGCTGGTGAGCATCGGATCGATCCCCGGCAGCGCGGCGGTGATGGTCCGCTTTCAGGGGCAGGTCAGCGTGGCGACGTTCACTGTTCCCCACGGCACGTCGCTTGCCGATCTACCGACACCGCGGAACTTCATCGACGAGCATGTCTTCGAGCGCTGCCGGGCCGTCGGCGTGCCGCTCTCGCCGGAGTGCGACGACGCCACGTTTCTCCGCCGAGTGTCGCTCGACGTCACCGGCTCGATCCCCACCGCCGCGGAAGCGGAGGCCTTCCTCGCCGACGCCGCCCCCGACAAGCGCGAGCATCTCGTCGACCGTCTCCTGGCAAGCCCTGGGTATGCCGACTGGTTTGCCAACAAATGGACGGCACTGTTGAAGAACCGGCGCGACGACACGAGCGACACGGTGTCGAACTTCGCCTTCCACTCCTGGGTGCGTGACAGTCTCCTGGCCAACAAGCCCTACGACCGCTTCGTCCGCGAGCTTCTCGCCGCCACCGGCACGATCGTCGAGAATCCTCCCGTCGCTTGGTACAAGCGCGTCAAGGAGCCGAAGGACCAGATCGAAGACGTGGCGCAGCTGTTCCTCGGGGTGCGGATCGGGTGCGCTCAGTGCCACCATCATCCCTTCGAGCGCTGGAGCCAGGACGACTACCACGGCCTCGCCGCCTACTTCAGCCAGGTCGGGAGGCGTTCCACGTCGACTCGTGGCGAAGATCTCATCTTCCACAAGCGCGGCGTGGCAGCGGCGGTGAATCCGAAGACGAGCGCCAAGGTATCCCCTTCGGCCCTGGGCACCCCGGAAGGGCCGATCCCAGCCGACGAGGATCCCCGCCTCCGGCTGGCCGATTGGCTCGTCCGCCCCGACAACCCGTTCTTCGCCCGGGCGTTGGTCAATCGCTACTGGAAGCACTTCCTTGGCCGGGGGCTGGTCGAGCCGGAGGACGATCTCCGCGACACCAATCCCCCCACGAATCCGGCACTCCTCGATGCCCTCGCCGAGCACTTCCGGCAGTCGAAGTTTGATCTCAAAGCGCTCGTCCGAACCATCGTCCTCTCGCGGACCTACCAAACCAGCACCGTGCCGCTGGCGGGAAACGCCGCCGATCTCCAGCACTTTTCCCATTTTCTCCCCCGCCGCCTCCCCGCCGAGGTGCTCCTCGATTCGATCGATGCCGTCACCGGATCGAGCACGACCTTCGCGAATCTCCCCGCCGGCACGCGGGCGATCGCGCTCCCCGATACGAGCTACAACCGCTCCTCTCCGTTTCTCCAGGTGTTTGGCCGCCCCGATGGGCAGAGCGTCTGCGAGTGCGAACGGGTGCAGTCGTCGAGTCTCTCCCAGAGCCTCCACCTCCTTTCGGCAGCCGACATCAAGGGCAAGCTCTCCGCCGACGGCGGCCGGGCCGACAGGCTCTCGAAAGACGACTCCACCGATCCCGAGAAGATCCGCGAGGTGTTCCTCGCCACGTTCGCC
>CAJAYZ010000829.1 GCA_903949225.1 uncultured Planctomycetaceae bacterium | reverse complement strand
GTGGCTCAGTGGTGTTTTTCCACCACCTGGTCAAGAAACGATGGGATCTGTGAATCCCACATGTTGGAGGGGGGCTGCCTTGGAACTCCTATCCAGTCGACATGAGGCTCTTCGCCCTCGTCAAGGGGCGATGGCATCCAAGACGGCGGCAGGATCGCAGCCGATCTAGTCTATCTCCAAGCCGGATAAGCATCCGGATCCTTGTAGAGGATCGCTGTCGCGACGCGTTCGTCGGCATCTTCGTCAAACCGCGGAAAGCGGTGCGAATAGCAGTGCTTTCCCGCGAGGTAATACTGCCCGCATTCGAGGAACGTTTGGGTGTAGTCCTGCTTGTAGGAAAACGCCCCTTCAAGGTGGCTGTAAGGCTTTCGGTAGCGAGTGCCGGGGTCGAAGTCGGTGATCGCGAGAAAGCCACCCGGTTTCAAGACACGGTCCGCCTCGGCGACCGTCTTCAAAAGCAGCGGTCTGTCGGTGAGGTAGAGGCAGAACGCCAGATAGACCAAGTCAAACGAGGCGGGGTCACACGGCAGGTCGTCGCCGGTGCCGACACGAAGATCCAGGTGGCTCGCCCCCGGGCGGGTCTTTCCGTCTTCAATGGCCATCGCGGAGGGATCGATGCCCATGCCGGAGGCTTCAAAGTTCCGGCAGAGGGCCTCGAGCTTCAAGCCGTTGCTGCAACCGACTTCAAGAATGCGGCCCATCCGTGAGCGAAATGGGTCTAATACGTGATACACATAGCGGAGGTCTTCCGGCACCGCCGACCCATCATGGCTCCCGTGGGTGGATCGGTTACGCTTGAAATAGGCGTCGCCCTCTTCACGGAGGAAAAGTTCTTTTTGGTCCATCGGAAAGCGTGTCCTGGGGTGCTGAAAAACCGTGGCTCGTGACGCTGTCAATTCAAACGCTTGAATCCGCCGTGGCAGATCGGACCGCGAAGGCAGGTGTCGACGTCACGGCCATCCTCGCATTCGCGGATCAGCCCGAAGATCGGATCGAGGGCTTCGAAGTAGCCGTCGACGACGTCGTCAGTGTGGGCGAGCGACACGTAGACGCTGTTGCCGGCGAGATAGCCCTTTGCCAGCATCTCCTGTGAGACGAGCGTCTTGTAGGCGAGCGCCTTCGGGCTCGAGAAAGTGTAGCCGGTGAGGGCCGGCAGGCCCCAGTGCTCGATCGCCAGCCCATGCTTGTTGGCCAGAGTCTGCCAGCGCGAGCGGATACGGAGGCCGGTTTGCGTCACCGCCTCCCACGACTTCGTGCGCTCCATCACCTCGAGCGTCTTCAGGGCTGCTGTCGGGCCGATTCGTTCCGTCCAGAACGTGCTGCTGATGAACGTCGACTGGGCGGCCTCCATGATTTCCCGGCGGCCGATCGTGGCGGTGATCGCGTAGCCGTTGCCGAGAGCCTTGCCGAACATCGCCATGTCTGGTTCGACGCCGTACAGCTTGTGGAGGCCGCCGAAAGTCTGGCGGAATCCCGACGTGCACTCGTCGAAGATCAGCACGGCGCCGTGCTTCGAGGCGAGCGCTCGAACCTTGTGGAGGAAGTCGTCCTCCGGCCCCTTGTTGCGCGACACCTCCATCATGATCACGCCGATGTCGTGATCCGCCACGAGCCGCTCGATCTCGGGATAATTGTTGTAATTGAAGGGGAAGACCGTCCCTCGGAGATTCCTGGGGACACCATTGGGATCGAGCCCGGGGAGGAGGTGACCGGCAAGGTTGCCGTCGTCCCCGAGATTTGCGGAGAGATACCAGTCGTGCCAGCCGTGATAGCCGCAGATGGCCACCTTGTCGCGCCCCACGGCTGCCCGGGCGATCCGGATGGCGATCGCGTTGGCTTCGCCGCCCGTCCTCGCGAGCCTGGCCATGTCGGCCCACGGGTGGATCTCGAGCAGCTTCTCGGTGAGGAAGACCTCCTCGGGGCAGTTCAGGGTCGACATGGTGCCGGCCGACACGGCGCCGCGCACCGCATCATCGACCTCGGGATGGGCATAGCCGAGGAGATTGGTGCCGATGCCCATGATCGACATGTCGATGTATTCTCGGCCATCGAGATCCCATACCCGGCATCCCAGCGCCTTGCTGTAGTAGGCGGGCCACTGATCGGGCAGGAACATCTCCGGGCGTTTGGAGAGCAGCATGTTGCCGCCGGGGATGATCTGCTTCGCCCGCTTCCACAGCTTCTGGCCGCTGCCCATGGTGGCTCCTGCATTGCGCTCGATCGCCCGGTTGCCCTCGAAGATCTCGGGGCGGTCGTGTTGCAACTCGAGAACCTGACGCCATCCGAAGTGGATGTCCGGTGCGAAGTGGTCGAACACCCGACGGACCACCTCGTAGTCCGCCAGTTCGTCGACCGTCCAACGCAGCGACGAGAAATCGTCGTCGCCCTGAAACACGCTCCTCGCGAAGCCTTCACTGCGCCGCAGATAAGGCGTGACGTGTTCCCGGTCGTATGGTTCCGTCGCTTCCCGGGCTGCACGCTCGAGGGCGGCGTAGGTGAACACCTCCGTGTCGAGGCCGTCGGGGAAGGTGGGGGGGGAGGTGTTGCTCGTGTAGTCGGCGTTCGTGGCCTTGAATCGCCTCACGACCTCGTCGACGAGATCCGGGTCGATCAACGGGCAATCGCCGGTGACCCGGACGACGACATCCGCACCGCTGGCAGCGGCCGCCCGGAGGTAGCGGTCGAGGACGTCGCTTTCATCGCCCCGGAAACACCCGAATCCCAGGGATCGGACATGCTCTTCGAGCGGAGCGTTGATGGCGGTCGCCGACGTGGCCACGAGCACCTCGGCGATCTCCTTCGACTTCGAGAGCCGCTCGAGGAGCACACCGATCAGCGACCGCATTCCGAGCGGCTTGAGCACCTTGCCCGGCAGACGCGTCGAGCCGAGGCGCGCTTGAACGATCGCTACCACCTTCATACTGGATTCCAGAGCCGGGGATTGAGGAGGATCGGATCGATCCACTCGGGCCACGTCGGAAGCGAAGGGAGATCCGCCGTGGCTGCTTGCACGATCTCCTCGAGGTGGGCCACGCGATCCACCCCCACGATGACTCTATCGACCCCTTCGACCGAGAGGGCGTAGGCAAGGCAGGCACGAAGCGGCGTCAGCCGTGTGTGATTGAGCCAGTCGGACCAGATCTGCCAGATATTGCTCCAGCAGGGGAATCGCTCCATCCTCACGGTCTCGGGCATGAGCAAGAGCCCTTGGAGAAAAGCGGAGCGCGCGTGGAGCTCCACGCCCTCGCGAGCGAGGCGACGCGTCCACCCGGAGTGGATCATCCGCTGGTCGAGGATGCTGATCGGCGCCTGCACCAGATCGAACCGCCGCAAGGCGAAGAGCGAGTCGAGATCTTCAGGGGCATAGATCGACACGCCCACCTTGTCGACCAGACCGCTGTCCTTCAAGGTGTCGAGGGCCGACAGGTATTCGGGGCCAGCAGGGCCGAGGATGTCTCCGGGGCAGTGAAGAAGGAGCCCGTGAAGCCGATTGATGCGAAGTCGTCCGAGCGACCCGCGCACCTCCGCGTCAACCCACCCGGCAACGTCGGCACACTTCGATGGAAGTGCAGGAAGCTTGGTGACCACCTTCCAGCCGACCACGCCGATTTGCCCGAGAACCTCTTCGCTCTGGCCGTAGGCGACGGCGGTGTCGAGGGTGTCGATGCCGGAGAGTTGTGCGCATTGAAGCACACGGTTTGCTTCAGCGATTGTGAGGCACCCGGACGTGTTGGCAACGCCGTAAGAGGGGATCCCGAATTGGGCCGTGCCAAGCGCGATCTGCGTCATGGTGTGGAGGCGGGAAGGGATCGAAGTCGGGAAAGCGGTCCGCCGAGCACCTTCGAAGCGCTCCCGACCGGTCACCGTCCTCCAAGACCCTCGACCGCGTGGCATCCTCGGTGGTGCTTCCGCTGCAACTCCAGCTCCGTCACGGTGCCCAACCGCCACGTTGCCTGGCTGGTCGCCAAGGCCGAAACGGGGCAGAAAGATGCCATCAGCCGGTAAACGCGACCGCGTGACGTCGCGTCAACCGGCGTCGCCGGAGCTTATTGCCGCCTTCGTCGCACTCCCCCACAGGGAGTACCACTTAGGAAGTAAGCAACATTACCACCCCGATGGGGGAAAGCAAAGATTTCTGTCTCGTAGCCTTCGGATTCGTGGGCAGCTTCTTCAGCCCCGCCGCTGGGGTGCCGGAACACTCGCCCCACTCCGCAAAAACGTCGTTTTGCTGGCCG
>CAJAYZ010000828.1 GCA_903949225.1 uncultured Planctomycetaceae bacterium | reverse complement strand
TTGCATGCGGGCTACGGATGTTCTCGATGAGCTTCTCGAGATCGGTGTGCTGCGAATCGATCGACGTCCCCTGGAGCGTGCCGGGGAGAAAGCCCGACTGCCAATTGTCGGGCCCCTTCACCGGATGCCCACCGGGACACATCGCCACGAAGCCGGGCAGATTCTGATTCTCCGTGCCGAGGCCGTAGAGAATCCAGCTCCCGACGCTCGGCCGCGGTTGGACGGAGTCGCCGCAATTCATGAGCATCAGGCTCGGCTCGTGGTTCGGCACCTGAGCATGCATCGAGCGGATCACCGCGAGCCGGTCGGCGTGGGCCGCGAGCTTCGGGAAGATGTCGCTGATCTCGAGGCCGCTCTCGCCGTGCCTGGCAAAGCCGAAGGGGGATGGGAGCGGCGAGCCGGTCTTCCGTTCGGTGGTGAAATTGACCGGCGCGGCCTGGTCGGCGTATTTGGCAAGCGCCGGCTTGGGATCGAAGGTGTCGACCTGCGACGGGCCACCGTTCAAAAAGAAGTGGATCACGCGCTTGGCACGCGGGGCAAAGTGAGGGGCCTTCACCGCCAGCGGCTCGAGGAGCGGATCCCCGGCCGCCCGAGCCACGCCCCCCATCTCCCCGAGGACACCGGCGAGCCCGAGCAAACCGATTCCTAAGCCACTGCGGGCGAGGAGATCGCGACGGGAGATTGGGAGGGGCGGGAGATGCGTCATCGCGGCGGCTTTCCAGGGGAAAATCAGTCGACGAACATCAACTCGTTCGAGAGGAGGAGCGCCTGCACGAGTTGCTCGCGCGGGGAGAGCTGCGGCGGGGGCAGAGGCGCGGCGGGCTTCCCTTCTTCCGGTGCCGGCGGAAGAGGAGGTGGCTCTGGAACAGGCGCCGAGGCGAGGAAGGCGATCGCCCCCTCTCGCTCATCGCTCGTCGGCGGCCGCTGATAGACCGCCTGCCAAATCCGCGGAAGCGCGACGCCCGTCTCCTCCGCGCTCTCTTCCGGCCAGAGCTTCCGCACGAGCGACCGGGCACGCTCGGCGACGAAGGGATGATTGAGCGCGAAGAGCGACTGCTGCGGCACGGTCGTCTCCAACCGCTTCGGCATGTGGAGATCGGGATTGGCGAAGTCGAAGACGCTCATCACCCCCGGCACGAACTGCCGATCGACGACGCAATACACACTCCGCCGATGGGGCCCGGGCCCGGCCGCGAGCACGTCGCTACCGCGGCCGCCGCGGGCCGCCGGGTCGAGATCGCCGCTGACTATCAGGAGCGTGTCGCGAAACGGTTCCCACTCCAGCCGCCGCACCGGCATCCGCCAGAGGAGCCGATTTTCCGGATCGATCTCCTCAGCACCCGCCGCCCCGGCCACGCGGCCCGACTGTTGCCTGTAGGCGTGGCTGGTGACGATCCGGCGATGGAGCCGCTTCGTGCTCCAGCCATCGGCGATGAAGCCGGCGGCGAGGGCGTCGAGCAATTCCGGATGCGACGGCGGCTCGGCGCGCAAGCCGAAATCGCTCGGCGTCTCGACGAGCCCGCGGCCGAAATGCTGCCGCCATACCCGGTTGACCCACACCCGCGCAGCGAGGGGATTGGTGGGGGCGACGATCTGTCGAGCCAGTTCCAGCCGGCCGCTGCCTTCAGTAAAAGCTCCCTGATCGCCGCCGGTGGCGGCAGCCGGCAGCCGGCGCGGCACAACGTGCCCCTTGTTGGCCGGATTGCCGCGCTTGAAGATTTGCGCGTCCTGCGGCGTGCCCCGGTCGAAGAGGGCCAGCGCCTGCGGGGCCGACTCCGGCTGCGGCATCAGCCAGCGGTCGAGCTCGTTTTGGAGATTCCAAATCTGGTTGATCGAGTCGGAATCCATGAGCGTCTCGATGTTGGCGATCGGCTCATCGGGGATCGTGCAGGGGGAGGTGGGGCCGTAGAGGGCCTGGCGAAGCTGCTCGTCAGCGGCGTCGGGAAGCGCCGTGGGGACAGCCGCGCTTGCCGCCACGGCCTGCGTGCAGCGCTGCTTCCAGCCGGCATCGATTTCGGCAAACACTTTTCCATACCGGTCGGCCACCTCGCGGAAGCTCCCCGGCGGCGTCTCGAAGGCCGCGGCGATCCGCGGATGGATCGGGGCCGCGGAGGCCTTGAGCTCGGCAAGCTTCGCCGTGGCCGCTTCCGGGAAGCCCTCGGCGGGGAGCGGGAGGAGGGCGACCAAGAGCCCGAAGACGGGATCGTGCCCCG
>CAJAYZ010000827.1 GCA_903949225.1 uncultured Planctomycetaceae bacterium | reverse complement strand
GTCGTGGGGATCGCGTTGATCCTGTTCGTGGTGGTCGCCGCCACGGCAGCGGTCGTGTTCGGCAAGTGATCGGCGAGCCGTGCGCGGACGGAGCCGTCGTCGCTTTCAGCCCGCACGCTTCAGCCTCCTTCGTCCAGCCGATCCTTCTTCAGGTCGCCGCCTCCGCTGGCCCCCACGATCATCATCCCGAGAAAGCCGCCGAGGGTTCCGCCGAGGACCACCCAGGCGATGATCGCCAAGGGAAGATAGTCGCGTAGCCACACCCGGATCGGTGGCTCGACGCTCTTGGGAACCTTTCGAAGCACCGGGCCCACCGGTCCCTCCGCGCCCGACTCGGCCCGCATGGCGCTGCGGAATTCTTCCCAGTTCTCCTGGGCTGCCGGGGCTTCCAGGCTTGCCAACCAGGCCGTGCGGTTGGCGACGAGATAGAGCGGGGGCACGATCATCAGCGCCCCCCATGCCAGGACGACAAGACGAGCCACCCAGCGACGGCGACCGGATCGACTCCCCGGGAAAACTTCGGCCTGCCGAGGGCTGAGGGGGAAGTCATCAGGGGGCATGGCGGAATCCTCCGACGACTTGCAGGCTGTGGACGACACCTCAGAAAACATCGCCGTTTTGAGGGGTTTTCCCGGGAGGAACAACGCCCCTGGAGGGCCTGTCCGCGGACTCAAGCGCCGGGGAGAGCACGTCATTCTCCGCTGCCGCCTCCCCACTGACAACCGGTCTGGCATGACACCGGGGTCGTTGCTACCTTCCGCGCGTCCCTCCTTTCCCAGGCCCACCCGACTCCGCCAAGGAACCGTTCGCGTGAAACCGGTGACCTTCCCGAACGCCCCCGCCTGGCTTTTGGCCGCCATCTGCCTCCTTACCGCGGCCGCCCCCGAAGCCCGCGCCCAGAGTGGCTGGCTGCCAACTTCATGGTTCAGCCAGGCGGAAGTTGACTCCAAATCGATGTATCCGCTCGCGGAACGCGATGGCCCGTGGCTCGTGCTTGCCACCACCTTCCGCGGCGAAGGGGCGAGAGACGACGCCCGGCGGCTCGTCCAGGAATTGCGTCGCACCAACAAAATCAAGGCCTACACGCACGAGAAGTCGTTCGACTACACCGGCAGCCAACCCGGCCTCGGCCTCAACCCGGACGGTAGCCCGAAAAAGATGCGCTACGCCAATGCCGAGCAGGTCGTGGAGGTCGCCGTCCTCGTCGGTGACTTCGCGTCGTTCGACGATCCACGCGGTCAAAAGATGCTCGCGAAAGTGAAGTCGCTCCACCCTGAGGCCCTCACCGGCAACAGTGGCAAGAGCCAGTCGTTCTCCGACTTCCGCAAGATGATCGGCCTCGAACGGACGGCGGGAAAGGGCCCGATGCACCTCGCCTTCGTGATCCCCAACCCGCTCTTGCCCGAAGACTACTTCTCCCGCCAGCAGGTCGACCGCTTCGTCCTCGAGATGAACGCCGATGTGACCCACTCGCTCCTCGACTGCCCCGGCCTCTATTCCGTGCGTGTGGCGACGTTCACCGGCTCCGGCACGTTCGATCAGAAGGCAATTGCCGCCGGCGAGGACGACGTCGAACTCGAGGGCCGGCTCGTGGAGGCGGCGGAGAAGGCCCACCGCCTCACCGCCTCGCTCCGCAAGGCGGGCTGGGAGGCCTGGGAATACCACGACCGCGAGTCGAGCATCGTCTGCATCGGCAGCCTCGATTCCAAGACCGTTCCCGGCGCTCAGGGCGTGCCCACCATCCATCCGGAAATCGCCCGGATCGTCCGCGAACTCGGCCCCGATCCCACGCGCCTCGCCACCGGCGTGGTGCTGCCGCGAACCGTCGACGGGGTCATGCTCGACGTCCAGCCGGCGCCGATTCAGGTCCCGCGGGCCCCGGAAGGCTGGCACTGATCACCCGGGGACCGCTCGATGCACGAAGAACTCGTTCTCGGGACGACCAACGCTGGAAAAGTGAGGGAACTCGCGGCGCTCCTCGAGCCCCACGGTATCCGGGTCATCTCCCTGCGGGAATGCCCCGGAGCGGTGTCGGTTGATGAGACCGGGACGACCTTCGCGGCAAATGCCGACCTCAAGGCCAGACAGCAGGCTTCCGCCCTCTCCCGTTGGGTGCTCGCCGAGGACAGCGGCCTGTGCGTCGACGCCCTTGGTGGTGCGCCGGGAATCCACTCCGCCCGCTTCTCCACCGGCGGTGACGACGCCAACAACAGCTTGCTCCTCGAGCGCCTCGCAGCAGTGCCTGCCAGCGCTCGAGGAGCCCACTACGCCTGCCATGCGGCACTGGCCGATCCGCGCGGCGCCATCGTCGCCCGCTCCCAGGGCACCTGTCACGGGAGCATTGCCACGGTGCCCGGCGGTAGCGGAGGCTTCGGGTACGACCCGCTGTTCATCGTGCCGGAATACCACCGCAGCTTCGGAGAACTTGCCCCCGAAGTGAAGGGGGTGATCAGCCACCGGGCCCGGGCGATGCGTGCCATCCTTCCGGCGATCCTCCGTCACCTCGCCCGCTGACGGCCCGCTGATCCGGCCCTCTCTTCGGAGCGGGCACGCGTACGGAGACATCTGGGTGGGAAAGGCGATGGCGAATGACCTCGAGCACGTCGCCGGTGCCATCCATCCTCCCTGCGACGGCGGCCAGAGCCGGCCGAAATCGGTCGAGCCCGGCGACAAACGCCTTGATCCGCTCTGCCGTCGTCTCCTCAAGAAGGCAGAAATCGCCGCAGTTCATTGTGGCGAGGAAGTGCGCATTCATGAGTTGCTCGGCGTGGGCGCTCTCGGGGAGCACGAGCATCGGCTTGCCAAGTTGGAGGGCCTCACCGATCAACTGATTGCCGGCGGCGGCGACCAGCGCCCGGCATCCGATGAGGTCTTCGACAAATCGACTGCCGTCGATCGCATGGAACGACAACGCTCCAAACGACTCCCGCTCGCCGAGCCCGTAGACCCGCACCGGCATTCCACAATCGGCCAGGCTGGCAAGCGTTGCAAATGGCGTATGTCGACGCAGGTAGCTGACGAGGTACCCGCGATCGTCAGGCGCCGCGCCGAGCAGATCCCGGCGCAGCAGCGGGCCGACCTGGACGACATGCTCCCACCCGCGACGGAGGGGCGGACGGAAGAACGCCGAGACGACGGTGTCGGACGCGCCGACCGTGCACACCCACACCGCATGCCCCATCAGCCACGCATGCCACTGGAGCGACCAGGGGAGGACGCCGAGATCGTACGCGAGGAGGAAATGCTGGTGATCGATGCTCAGCAGCGGGATCCCCTGGCGAGCACAGGCCCTCGGCAGGGCAGGCTCGAAGTCGGTGATCCCGAGATCAGCGTCAAAGGCCTCGAGTTCGGCCATCAAGCGATCGGTGAGCGGTCCGAGCGTCCGCGCCTGGTACTCGAGCCCCGCCGTGATCGATCGGACGACATCGAGGCGCCCCCCCGTGTACTGGAACACGAGGCCCGGGATCTCCCGCACCTCGACATTCCCGGCCCCGGGCGGATGACGAAGCTTCAGAAACGCCAACGCATCGGCGGAGGTGTAGACGAGGATTTCGTGTTCGTCGGCCAAGTGCTCGATGAGCGTGCAGATCCGCGTCGCGTGCCCGCGTCCCTCGCCGCACAAACTGATCGCGATCCGTGCCATGCCGTGACGCCTCCAACCACCCGTCCCCGTCGCGCTTCCTCCAGCCCCTCCGGACCGGAGCCTCACCGCCCAGCGATTGTGCCGCCCAACCTGTCCGGAGGCCAGTTGAACGCAAGGCGGGGCCGCAACCGAGCCCACGCTTCTGAGGCGGGACACGATCCGATACGATGGCGGCTGGGGTCAGCCGGGCCCCAGCCACGCGATGCCCAGACACGATATGGTTCCATCATGAGGGGGCGATGAACACCCTGCGCACGCAGAACCTCCGACGGCTGCGGTCGGTGCCGATCCATCTCCTCCTCCTTGGCGTGCTGACCGCGCTCGCCGGCCCGAACGCCTCGAGCCAGGACATCGAACCGACCGTCGAAGAAGCGACTGAACCGGCAGCTCAATCGGAGGCCGAGGCCGAGGTCATCGCCACCGTGGGGACCACCCGGCTGACCCGTGCCGACCTCGAGCAGGCGGTGCGGCGACGGAGCGGTGGCCGTCCGGTCCCCGCCGACCAACAAGACCGTCTCCAGGCCCAAGCCGTCGGAGACCTCGTGGAACAAGCGCTCCTCCGGGCAGAGATCGAGCGCCGCCAAGTCGAGGTGACCGATGGCGAGATCAATGATCAGATCGCCCAACTCTCCACGGAACTCACCGCCCGGCAGTCGAGTCTCGACGCGCTCCTCGCCGGCGCCGGCCTCGACCACGAGGGCTTGCGTGAGCAGGTGCGTTTCGAACTCGCCGTGCCGAAAATCATTCTCCCGATGATCACGGAGGATGTCATGCGGCAGGTCCTCGCGATGCACCGCTATGACTTCGACGGCACTCGCGTCCGCGCCAGCCACATCATCCTCCGCCCCGAGGCGAGTTCTGGCCCGAATGCCATCACCGCGGTGATCGCCCGAGCCGAACGGATCCGCGCCGATATCCTCGCCGAAGAACTCACCTTCGCCGAAGCGGCCGAGCGGTATTCCGCCGGCCCGAGTCGGCATCGGGGGGGAGACCTCGGCTTCCTGCCGCGGCATGGCCTGCTCTCCGAAGAATTCGCGGCCCAGGTGTTCAAGCTCACCAAGGGGGAGGTTTCGAAGCCGTTCGTGACCCCGTTGGGAGTACATGTGGCCAAGGTCACCGAAGTCGATCCCGGCACAGTCGCGCCGGAGACGTTCCGCAAGCCTCTGGAGCAACTCGCCTTCCAGAAGGTCCTCCAGGCGTTCGTCATCCATTGCCGTCAGCAAACCCCGATCGAACTCAAGCCCGGGATCGTGGCCGCCGATCCCCGCGCCCCCGGGCCCCGTCCGTAGCTGGCGGCGGCGAACTGCTCCCTTGGTCTTTTTCCCAAGGCCGGGCCTTGCCAGCCTGTTCGACCGAACGGAACCTCTCCCCATTCAGGATTGTCCCGATCGGGCGGCCGGACTACCTTCCCCTCCCCCGACACCCCAACGGCAGGCCTGAGTTGAAGAGCGGCCTCTTCACTGGTCAGCCCGCCCCGGGAACCTCCGTCGTTCGGACGCCGATCCCGTCATGAAGCTCCGTTCCGCCTTGCTGATCGCGTGCCTGATCGTGGTGCCTCTGCTGGCCATGTTCTCGCACAAAGTCCCGACCGCGACCCGGACAGCGATCCGGGAACGCCTCTGGGATCCGGTGATCAGGCCGCTGGCGTCGGCTCTCGGCCTGGGTGCCACGTCCCCAACCAGCCCCGCCCCCCGGCAAGCCGCAGACTCTCCGGTGGAGGACCCCTTTCCCGGTCCACCGACAGCGTTTGCCAGCAGCGGATCGGCTTCGACCGATATCGGGCCAGCGGCGGCCGATCCCCTCCAGACTCTCCAAGCAACTCGGGCGTCGAGCCTGCACCAACCCGATACGGCCATCGCTGGCAACACCCCGCCGCCGGCGATCCTCCTCGGCTCAGACGACTCGCTGCCGATCGGCGGGGCGACGGGCCGGGAATCGCTTGAGGCCCGCCTCCGGGCCCTCGGGGCCACGAGGATCGACTGGACACCGGGCCAGGGGGGCGACGGTCTCCATCGCTGCTCCTGCCGCATTCCCGCTGAACCGTCCGGTCAGCTTCACCGCATCTTCCAGGCAGCCGCCACCGACCCAGTGGCCGCGCTCGACAACCTCGTTGGCCAGGTCACGGCTTGGTCGATGCGGAGCGGGGGCACCGTAGCGAGCCAGGCGATGCCCCTGCAGCGCTGATTGGGGGAGATCGCGCCATGCTGCTCCACCGTCGGTCTTCGAATCGACTCCCCGACCTTTTCCAACGACGCGCGGCATCCGGCCGGGGGCCTCGGCCCTTCCTCGCCCCCATCCGACGGCAGCGTCCGCCGACAACTTCCATCAGGCCCCCTCTGGGGCCGGCGGAGGCCGAACCGGGGCCTCACGCCCGTTCGGAGGAGCTGGCCCGCCTGGAGGCGGCGTTGTTCATCGCCCGCGAGCCGCTCTCCACTCGACAGCTGGCAAAGATCGCCCGGCTCTCCGACGGCACCCGTGCCCGGGCACTCCTCCGGGAACTGGCTGCCGTTCAGGACGCCAGCGGCAGCGCCATCCGGGTCGAGCCGATCGCCGGCGGCTTCCAACTCCTCACCCGCTCACCGTTCGGCCCGTGGGTCCGCAGACTCCTGACGACACCGGCGGAAAACCGGCTGTCGGCGGCAGCACTCGAGACGCTGGCGATCGTGGCCTACCGTCAGCCGGTGACCCGGGCGGAAATTGAAGCCATTCGCGGGGTCGGGTGCGAGGAGATGCTGCGGCAACTCATGGAAAGGGATCTGGTCGCGGTCGGAGGGCGGAGCGAGGAACTTGGTCGTCCCAACGTCTACCAGACCACGAAGCGATTTCTGCGGGCCTTTGGGCTGTCCCGCATCGAGGATCTGCCCGACATTGGCCCGGTCACGACGCTCGGCCCGACCGTCTACCCTGGCCCCGGCGGTCAGGAGCCTCCCGGCCCACCGGCACCTGGCTCCCCCTCGTCCGAGCGCTCTTGAGCAATTTTTCGTGCCCCTCGCCCCGCTTGCACTCCATCGAACCTGCGGCGACACTTTCCCGGTCCCGCGACCGTGCTTCGGAAGCCCAGCCGTCCCCGGTTGACGAATTTTTTTCCGAAGGTTGGATGATTCCGCACGATCGGGTACAGAATTGTGCGAAGGAATCTGCCGATACTCGGACGACTGCCCGGCAACATGCCCGATCCAACGCTTCCCACGGCGGGAAGCCCATCCGGGAATCATCGACGATTCACACCAACGGATACGCAGCGATGATGGCATCAACACCGACAACTCAACGTGGATCGTTATCGTCTGACCGTTCACCGTCCGTCGCAGGGCCTGTGAACAGACTCGAGGGAGGTTTTTCAGTGACCAGCGTTGCGAGCCCCAGGGGATCCCGAAGCGTGTTGAACTCCGACGTGTTTTGCTGGGATGAACTTCCCGATTTGCTCGCCGCCGAGGAGCTCTTCGAGATTGCCGGCAACCGCAACTCGACGTCGCCGATCGTCGGCAAGCAGGATGACGACGAGGAGGATGACGACCTCGAGGATGACGACGACGACGATGATGATGATGACGAGGAAGAAGACGATCTCGAGGACGACGACTGGGAAGAGGTTGAGGACGAGGACGAAGAAGAGGACGACGAGGAAGAGGAAGAGGACGAGGAAGAAGACGACGAAGAGGATGAAGAAGAAGGGGACGATGACGAGGAGTGGGAAGACGACGACGAAGAGTGGGATGACGAGGACGAAGAGGACGAAGACGAAGACGAGGAAGAAGACGACGACGACTGACCTCCGCCACGCCTGATTCCGCTGTCATCCGTTCAACGATCCCGCGGTATTGCCGCCACAGCATTCAAGTGACCCTGGAGACGCTCCGCGTGTCTCCAGGGTCACTTTTTTCAACATTCTGGCGGAAGCGGGCACGGCTAACTGGCTGTGGACAAAGTGCCCGCCGCTGGATGCGGCGGCCGACATCCCCGAAAAACCTTGGCTTTTTTGGGGGTGTCTCAAGTGGAAAAAGGTCATGGAT
>CAJAYZ010000826.1 GCA_903949225.1 uncultured Planctomycetaceae bacterium | reverse complement strand
CGAATCGTGATCGGGATGTCGATGGTCTTGGCGCCGTCCGGATACACGGCACGGAACTTGAGCATGGCCTGCTCGTCCCCCGTCACCCGCCCGGCGTCGACGTCGCAGCGAAACGTGTCGGTGGCCACGACCCGCTCCTCGCCGTCGCGGCCGAGGATCCAGGAAACCTTGATCGCCCCGCCGGCCCGGGCGGTGACGGTGCCCCGCGTCCCTTCGGCGAGATCGAGCGTCGATCGTGAGACGGTGAAATCATCCCCCGGTTGCACGAGGTGGCCGACGAGCGTCTGGAGCGGTTTTTGGTTTTCGTAGTCGAGCTTCGCCCAGGCCGGAGAGCGGACGACGTTCGACACGCGCACCTCGTCGACGTCTCCGGCGAAGTCGTACTGGTCGTACCAGCCGCCAATCCACATTCGCGCCGGGGTCGCGATCTTCAAAGGAGCCGAGTCGGTCCGCGTCGTGCCGTCGAGGACGCCGTTGACGTAGAGGAGCGACTCTCCTTTGGTGTACGTGTGGACGACATGCACCCACTCCGATTTTGCGAGCCGCGTCTCCCCGGCGACGTCGGCGCCGGAGAAGTAACACTCCATCCGGGCGTGGGGAGGGCTGCGGAAGTTCATGATCACCTTTCCCTGCGCTGCCTCGTTGCCCCAGCCGAAGACGCGGCCATTGGAAACCTCCGCGCGCAACCACGCCTGCGTGGTGTGATCGGCCGATCCCGCTGGCAGCGTGGCAATCGTGTCGCCACAGAAAACCCCCTTTCCGCCGGGGAAGTGCCGAGCCGGGCCGACAATTCCCTCTGCGGCCTCAGTGCCGGTGTCGCGGGCCTCGATTCCGCCGGTTGCATCACGGACGGGGGCGTCCATGTGAAAGACGGCAACGTGGCCATTGGCGGCATTGAAGACTGCAGCGCCGTCAGAGACGCTGTGGGCGACAGGATTCCCCCAATGGAGCGTGAGCCGCTGCCGGGCCTGGCCGCGGATCTCCGGCACGCGCACCCAGACGACCGCCTTTCCCGACTCCCGGTCCCAGTTCTCGATCTCGTGGGGGAGCACTTCTCCCGCATCGGACGTGAGGCGAAGATCCTCACCGCGCGGCTGCGCTGCGGCGAAATCGAAAAACTCGTCGTCAAGGCGGACGACGACAGGAACGTCGTGGAGGATCGCGTCGGCGGGTAGGTCAGCCCCTTCGGAGCCTGTCAGCAGCCAGACGTGGCCAGCTTGCCGCCAACCGGCGATCGGCTTGGTCACCGTGTCGGCCGCCGGCTCATCAGCCGGGATCGACGCCGGGATCAGCAGAAAGAGCGCCGCGAAGAGTGGCGAGAGAAGCAGACCGTGCAATCGGGCCATGACGGCGAGTCTCCTTGGACCATGGGTCCACGGAACGCCCATGGTACCGGCGGATAGTCTAGTCCGCGGCGAGGCACCGGGGCTTGTCTACCGTCGGCCTAGCCCGAGCCTTCAGGCGGTCTTCCCGCCGAAGACCGACGCGAGAGTGTCGCGGAGGACGCCGGCCGAACGCTGCAGCGCCTGGAGTTCCTTCGGCCAGATCTCGATCTCGAGGATCTTTTCGGCGCCGGCCCGACCGACCTGCGTCGGCACCGAGATCGCCACGTCACGGAGCCCGTAGGCTGCCGCCGGGCCGCTTCCGGCAAACACCGTTGACACCGGCAGCACCTTCTTGCTGTCGAGCGCGATCGCGTGGATCACCTCGGCGATCGAGACGCCGACGGCAAATCCAGCCCCCGTCTTCTTCTTGATCATCTCGGCGCCGCTCGTCTTCGCCCGCTGGAAGACGTCGGCTCCCAGCTTCGGGGTGTAGCCGGGCCACTTTTCGAGCGGCAGTCCGGCGATCGAGGCGCTGCTCCACACCGGCACCATGCTGTCGCCATGCTCGCCGAGGATCATCGCCTGCACCTGCGTCGCCGGAGCGCCGAGGTTCATCGCAAGGAGGCTGCGGAAGCGGAGCGTGTCGAGGAGTGTGCCGAGGCCGATGACCCGGCCCTTGGGGAGCTTGAGTTCCTTCTCGGCGAGGTACGTGAGGATGTCGACCGGATTGGAGACGACGAGCACGATGCAGTCCGACTTGTGGCCCGCTTGCTGGATCGTGGCGAGGATCGAACGGAAAAGCTCGACGTTGCGGTTGATGAGCGCCAGCCGGCTCTCGTCGGGCTTGCGCCGAAGTCCGGCCGTGATGCAGATCACATCCGCGTCGGCCAGATCGGCGTAGCCGCCGGCCCGGATCACCTGGTCGGCGATCGCCGCGGTGCCGTGGAGCATGTCGAGCGCCTGGCCGTCCGCCAGATCGGCATTCATGTCGACAAGCACGATCTCGTGGACGATCCCGCCAAGCTGGAGCGCAAAGCCCGCCGACGAGCCGACGATCCCACCACCACCGATGATCCCGACTTTCATGGCTTGTTTCCTTCGCGTGCCGTCCGCCAAACCCAACGAACCATCTCCGAGTCCGGTCGGGGAGACCCGCTCCCTCTCACCGGACGCTCTCTCCGGCCATCCATGGCCTCCGCTCGCTCGACGCCGACAACGCTCCGCCCTCCGGGGCTGCGCTCGCCGACGGCGCCGGCTCGGGGAATCGGGCGTCCCCTCCCTTCGCCGCGCGGATTGTCAGCCCGGGAAACCCGGACTTTCGGCGTTCAGGCGGCGCCGATTCCGAGCTCTCGGCAGACCTGCTCGGTGACCGCCTTGACGAGAACGTCGTAGTCGATCGCCGGGGCAGCGGCTGCCGCGGGAGCCGCCGCGGCCGGCTGCGAATCGGCGCCCATCGGCGGGGGGGCGTCGAACGCCTTGCGGGTCACGCCGGTGTTGCCCCAACTCGAGCGGAAGACGTCGTTGGCGCAGATGTCGCAGTTCTCCATCCCCTTGTCGAGACGCGGGTCGCTGTAGCCCCACTTCGCCTTGAGATCGAGGAGCTCCTTCGTCTCTTGCTTGGTGAGGTAGGTGACGCGGCCGAGGTCGCGGGAGAGCATG
>CAJAYZ010000825.1 GCA_903949225.1 uncultured Planctomycetaceae bacterium | reverse complement strand
TTCTTCTATTTCAGCGGCCGCTCGAGCAACGAGGCGGGGCATTTCCCGGAAGTTTGCAAGAAGTCGTTCCAGGCGATGGTGGCCGACATGCAGGGGGGCGTGAAGCGCGACTTCTTCTCCACCTACTCCATCGCGCAATTGCAGCAGTTTTCCCCCTACCAGCTGGAGCATTCGGGGCGGCTCGTGGAGCCGGTCGTGCTCGAGAAGGGGGAGCAGTACTACAAGCCGATCAGTTGGGACGACGCGATGGCGAGGATCGCCAAGCGGATGAAGGGCTCCTCGCCGGCGGAGACGTTCTTCTATTTCAGCGGCCGCTCGAGCAACGAGGCGGGCTTCCTCCTCCAACTCCTCGCCCGCCTCTACGGCACCAATCACGTCAACAACTGCTCCTTCTACTGCCATCAGGCCAGCGGCGTGGGGATGGCGAGCGTGCTGGGGACGGGGGCGGGGACGGTGCAGCTCGAGGATCTCGAGCGCGCCGACATCGTGTTCCTCATCGGGGGTAATCCGGCGAGCAACCATCCGCGGATGATGCGGACGCTCATGCAGGTGCGTCGAAACGGCGGGAAGGTGATCGTCATCAACCCGATCGTCGAGACGGGGCTGGTCAACTTCTCGGTGCCGAGCGATCCCTGGAGCCTCGTCTTCGGGACGAAGATCGCGAGCACCTACGTGCAGCCGCACGTCGGCGGCGATCTCTCGCTCATGTATGGCCTCCTCAAGCGAGTCCGCGAGCTGGGGAAGATCGACGAAGGCTATCTGGCTGCCCACACGCACGGCTGGCCGGAGCTGGCGACCCGGCTCGACGATCTTTCCTGGGACGAGATCGTGGAGAAGTCGGGGGTGACGAAGGAGCAGATCGACGACATTGCAGCACAGTATGCCGCCAGCGAGCGGGCCGTGTTTGCCTGGACAATGGGGGTGACGCACCATCTTCATGGCGGAGCGACGGTGCAGGCGATCGCCGCCCTGGCGCTGGCCCGCGGGATGATCGGCAAGCCGGGGGCGGGGCTCCAGCCGATCCGCGGTCATTCCAACATCCAGGGGCTGGGAACAGTCGGCGTGACGCCGCAGCTCAAGGAGGCGATCTTCCGCCGGCTCGAAGAGACCTATGGCGTGAAGCTGCCGACGATGAAGGGCTTCGACACGCTCGAGTGCCTCGATGCGGCCGATGAGGGGAAGATGCGGCTGGCGTTCTGCCTCGGGGGAAACCTGTGGGGGGCGAGCCCCGACGCCGCTTATGCGAAGCGGGCGCTGTCGAAGTGCGAGACGGTGGTGACGATGAGCACGACGCTCAACACCGGCCATGCCAGCGGCTTGGGCGCCGAGGAGACGATCATCCTCCCAGTGCTCGCCCGCGACGAGGAGCCGGAGCCCTCCACGCAGGAGAGCATGTTCAGCTACATCCGCCTCTCCGAAGGCGGCCAGCGTCGCCATGTGGGGCCACGGTCGGAAGTGGAGATCATCGCCGACCTCGCCATCCGCGTCCTCGGGGAGACGGTGTCGGGGAGCGGCGGACAGGTGCTGAATTGGCGGGAGATGTCCCACACCAACACGATCCGGCAGGCGATCGCCCGGATCGTGCCGGGCCTCGAGGCGATGGCGACAATTGAACAGACGAAGAAGGAGTTTTCGATTCCGGGGCGATCGCTGTCGACGCCGAAGTTCCCCACCGCCGACGGGAAGGCGACGCTCTTCGTTCACGATCTACCGCCGGTGCCGACGACACTCCAGCTGATGACGATCCGAAGCGAAGGGCAATTCAACACGGTCGTCTACGAGGAAGAGGATCTCTACCGCAATCAGACGCGGCGCGATCTCGTCCTCATCCATCCTGACGACATTGCCCGCTTTTGCCTCACCGCCGGGGACCGGTGCCGAATCCGGAGCTCGGTCGGCGAGATGCGCGGCGTGTATGTCTCTGCCTTCCCGGAGATCCGGCCAGGGAGCGTGGCGATGTATTACCCGGAGAGCAACGTCCTCGTGCCGAAGGCGGCCGATCCACTCTCGCGGACGCCGGCCTACAAGAGCGTGTCGGTGACGGTGGAAGCTGACGCGGCCGGCGGCCGGGGCATGCGCCCGACGCCGCAGCTCGTCGCCGCCGGCATGCCGAAGGACAAGCTCAAGCAGTGTTGAGCCATGATCGCATGATCGCCAGCATTCTGCCCAGGATCCGACTATCATGATGGAGTCGTGCCGCCGGGAGGCGGAATCCAGCCGCTCCGCCCGAGTTTGCCATGTCCGTCGAGAGCGCCCCTTCGGGATCACCCGGCATCGAGGTTGAATGGTTCGACTTTGGCGACCGCAGCCGGGGCAGGATCTCCCCCGACGAGATCCCCAGCCATATGGCGGCTGGACGGTTCGTCTGGATCGACGTCGATCTCCATCAGACCGACCCGGAGACGCTCCGCCGGCTGATCGGCGGCCACTGCGGCGAAGGCGGCGATCTGGGTGATTTTGCTGCCGCGCACGCCGCCGCTCCGCGCCGCTGCCAGTCGCAACTGCTCCGCAACAACGATTCCATCCACATGCGGATCGTCAACGCCTCGATTGACGCCGCGAAGGGTGGACGGGAATCGCCGCTGGCCGATGTGCTTGATGTCGTCGTCGGAAGTTCTTTCCTGGCAACGATTCGGACGGGCGATTCGACGATCCTGACGGCCGTCCGGCGCGACTACGGCCGCGACTTCGAGCAGCATGCGACCACCCCCAGCTTTCTGATCTATGAAATCTGGAGCCGCCAGGTGGAGGCTTTTCTGGCCACGGAGAACCGACTCGAGGACTCCGTCGAGGACCTCCGCATCTTGCTCAACGAGGCTGCTGACGACGTGGGCCTGACGCGGATGACTGAAGTTTCCGACGCGCTGGTCGTGCTTCGCAACCATGCCCTGCCGGCGCGGCGGCTCCTCGAGGAGCTGGTGTCGCGGCGGACAAACCTGATCAGTGAGTCGACGCTCGACTTTCTCGGACAGATGATCGGGAGGCTCGACAATCTGCTGGCCGACATCGGCTCCAACCGCGAGATCCTCGAAAGCGCGATGCACCTCTCGCTGACGCGGGTCACGTTCCGCACGAATCAGACGATGAACCGGCTGGCGGTCGTCAGCACCATCTTTTTGCCGCTGACGTTCATCTGCGGCGTCTACGGCATGAACTTCGACGTGATGCCCGAGGTCCGCTGGCAGCACGGCTACCTCTACTTCTGGCTGCTGGTGGCGGTCATCACCGGCGCGATGTGGCTGGGCCTCCGCCGGGCGAGGCTCCTTTAGCCGGCCGCGGATCGTACAATCCGCAACCCTGATGCGGCGGCCGACACCCCAAAAACCCCGAGCCCATCCGGCCGATCCTGAACGGCTAGGCCCCGCGGCTGCCGCTGCGCTCGAGAACCCCACCATGGAAACAAAACAGCCCCGGCGGGAGTCCCCGCCGGGGCTGTTGAGGCTTGAGTCAAGCCTCGCTGAAATCGATCAGCTGCCGGCGCCGGGGCGGCCGCCCCCTGGACCACGCATCTGGAGCTTCGAGACGTCAAAGGCAGGGCCCTTGAGGGCTTCGAGCTTCGCCTTCTGGTCGGCATCGAGAATCTCCATCGCCTTGGCGGTCATCTTCGC
Organism: uncultured Planctomycetaceae bacterium; assembly: GCA_903949225.1. Classification (GTDB taxonomy): domain Bacteria; phylum Planctomycetota; class Planctomycetia; order Pirellulales; family UBA1268; genus QWOP01. The sequence continues at coordinate 17,228 of CAJAYZ010000825.1, read as the reverse complement.
CCGCATCTCGCCGGGGTTGCCGCCGCCGCCGCCACCCTGACGCATGTCGCGCATCGCCGACTGGAGCTTGGAGACCTGATCGTCGGTGACTGAGAGTTCCTTGGCGATCGACTCGTCCATGAGGGCGCCGGCCCCGAGGGCTTGGACGCGGATCTGCTTGAGACGGGCAAGTTGCTTCGTGTCGAGGAGGCCGGCGATCTTCTTGTCGTCCTCGGTGTTGCGGGCCCGACGCTCCTCCATCCACTTCTGCCGCTGCTCGTCGGACATATCACGGGGATTGCCGCCGCCGCCGCCGGGGCCGCGCTCGGGAAGCTCGGCGGCGAGTTTCGCCTTGAGATCGGGCGAGAGGCCGAGTTCGGCCTGAACGGCCTCCTGACGGACAAGCGAAGCCTGCGACATCATCCCCCCCATCCCCATGCCGCGGCCGCGGCCGCCGGGGGGCTGTGCGGAGGCATCGGTGGTTAGGAGCGTTGCCAGAAGCGCGGCCGCCAGACTGGCGACAGTGAGGAGCGTGCGGTGCATGAGGGGCCCTCTGGAGCGTAGGGGAGAAGAAGGAGACGGGAAGCTTCGCGGGGAGCGGAATGCCGGCGGGCAACCCGCCCGAGCCGTTCCCCGGCCCTTGAACTGTCCAGGAAAGAAAAAGTTGCGGGTGGGGAACAGCGGGGAGGGGCCAGGGGACACCCATCGCCCATCCACGACGGGGAATCATGGAGGGGGTAAGATTGCCGACGAACGGACCGCGGTCCGCCGGCGAGCGGTCGCTCGGCGTTTTGACGGTCCGCGACCTCGGACATCCCGGCAACGAGGCCGGTCGGGAGGCCGATTGGGAACACGTCAGACCATGTCGATTCAGGGGTGAGGATTCCCGTGGTTGAGACAGCCAATACTGACCGCGGTGATCTTCAGGTCGCCGAGACTCGATCCGCCGCGGCGATCGCGGGGGCGGTCTGGGCGACGAAAATCGCGCGTGCGCGAGCCATGCCGCCGGAGGAGAAGCTCCTGGCCGGAGCCAGACTCTTCGACCGTGTCCAACTGCGGATGATGGAGGGGATTCGAGCCCTCTATCCCACTTGGAGCGACCAACAGATCGTGGTCGAGTGTCGGCGGCGGTTGGCCGCAGTCAGGGTCCGCGAGGAACGGGGCATCTACACCCCCGTCGACCCGTCATGACGAGCGATCAGGCCTTGGCGCGCGTCATCGACCAGCTCGAACGAGGAAGCATCGGCTACCTGGTCGTCGGGGCCCTCTCGAGCAACCTCTACGGCGTTCCCCGGGCCACCGATGATGCCGATGTCGAGGTGTTGTTCGACGGCTTCGATGTGGTGTCGTTCGCTGCGGGGCTCGGTGACGAGTATCGGCTCGATCGGCAGATGATGATCGAGGGATTCACGGGGACGGTTCGGTATGTCCTCCATCACGAGCCAAGTGGATTCACGATCGAGCTCTTCCGGCTCGGCGGCGATCCCCATCACCAGGAGCGATTTTCGCGTCGAAGGCGCTTGCGGGTTCCGGAATGCCGCGGCGAGGCCTGGGTTTCCACGGCGGAGGACGTCGTGATCCAAAAGCTCCGCTGGGCCCGGCGGAAGGATCTGGACGACATCGTCAATCTGATCGCTGTCTCCGGCGATGAACTCGATTGGGAGTATGTCAACCGGTGGGCGAAGGTCCACGGAACATCGAACCTGCTGACTGATCTCCGCGCGGAAGCTGGCCGCTGAACGCCGGTCTCGGCGGGACTGTTCAACGGCGCATCAGTCGAAGAGCGACTTCTGCGCCGTTTCCCCTTTGCGACGCGGCTTGGCGGCCGGGGGAGCGGCCGATGATTCGAAGGCGAGGAGAAGGTCGCGGGCCCGTTCGACCACGGCACTGGGGACGCCGGCGAGCCGGGCGACGTGGACCCCCCAGCTCTTGTCGGCGGCGCCGGGGGCGACCTGATGGAGAAAGACGAGCTGGTCGTTGTGCTGCTTGACGAGCACCTGCACGTTGGCGACGCCGGGGAGCTTCTCCATCGCGGCGAGCTGGAGGTAGTGCGTGGCGAAGAGCGTTCGGCAGCCGGGGACACCGTGGAGCCATTCGACGACCGCCTGCGCGATGGCGAGGCCGTCGAAGGTGCTCGTGCCGCGGCCGACCTCGTCGAGGATCACGAGGCTCCGCGGCGTGGAGCGGTTGAGGATCCGCGCCGTCTGTGCCATCTCGACGAGGAAGGTGCTGGCGCCGGTGGCGAGGTCGTCGCCGGCGCCGATCCGGGCGAAGAGCCGGTCGACGATCCCGATCCGGGCGCGGCGGGCAGGGACGAAACTCCCCGCCTGCGCCATCACCGCCAGCAGCGCGGCCTGTCGGATGAACGTGCTCTTGCCACCCATGTTGGGGCCGGTGACGAGGAGCATCGACGGGAAGCCGGCGCTGCCGGGAGCGGGTGGAGCGTCGGGGAGGCGAGCGGCGAGCGTGAGGTCGTTGGCAACGAGCGTGCCGGCGGGGAGGATCTCTTCGAGGACAGGATGACGGCCCGCCTCGATTCGGAGGATGCCGTCGCTGCTGATCTCGGGGCGGACCCAGCCCCGCGAGCGCGCGACTTCGGCAAGGCTCACGAGGACATCGATCCGGGCGAGGATGTTGGCCGCACGGTCAAGACGCTCGCGCTGGGCAGCGACGAACTGGCGCAGGGCCTCGAGGAGCTCGAGCTCGCGGCGGAGGGCTTCGTCCTCGGCCCCGAGCACCTGCCGCTGGCGCTCGTCGAGCTCGGGCGTCGTGTAGCGCTCGGCGTTCTTCACCGTCTGCTTGCGGATGTAGTCGGCCGGCACCTTGGCGGCGTGGTTGCGTCCCACTTCGAGGAAGAAACCGAAGACGCGATTGAAGCCGACTTTGAGCGACGGGATGCCGGTGCGGGCGATCTCGTCGGCCTGATAGCGCGTGATCCACGCCTTGCCGCCGCTGGCCATCTCGGCGAGCTCGTCGAGCTTCGGATCGCACCCCGGGCGGACGAAGCCACCGTCGCGGGCAAACGCCGGGCAGCCCTCGCGGAGCATCGCGCCGATCCGCATCGAAACATCGTCGAGCGGATCGAGGCCGGCGGCTAGCTCGCCGAGGAGACCGTGGCTCCCGCCGAGCGTCGCGATCACCTCGGGGAGAATGGCGGTGGCCCGACCGATCCGTTCGAGGTCACGGGGACCAGCGCGGCCCGACATCACCCGGCCAATGAGGCGTTCGATGTCGCCGATGCCGGTCAGCAGGCCCCCGAGCCGGTCGGCGAGGGGGGGATGGGCGACGAGCGCGGCGGTGGCGTCGAGGCGCTCATCGATTGCTCCCTGCTCCACCAGCGGCGCAGAGAGCCAGTCGGTGAGCAGGCGCGCTCCCATCGGCGACCGGGTGCGGTCGAGGACGCCGGCGAGGGAACCGCTCCGTCGGTTGCCGCCGGCGCCGGTGGTGCGGACAAGCTCGAGGCTGCGCCTCGAGGCTTCGTCGATCTCCATCCGCTCTCCGCGCCGCCAGGCGGCGAGCGTCGTGATCCGCGAGATCGCCGTCGGCTCGTTCTCGTCGAGGTAATGGACGATTCCGCCAGCCGCGCCGATGCCGGGAAGATCGTGGGGAAGATCGAAGCCGAGTCCTTCGAGGCGCGCCCCGCCGACGGCGCGGTCGATCGCGCTGCGGGCACTTCCCTCCTCAAACCACCAATCAGGCCGCGCGGTGATGGCCGCGGATCGGCCTGCAGGCCGGAGGAGGGCTTCGACGGCAGCGCGATCCTTCATGGCGCACAAGCATTCGGCCGGCTCGAGGCGAAGCACCAGATCGGGGACATCCTCGGCGGGCACGACCGCAGCTTCGAAGGTGCCGGCGGCGACGTCGATCCAGGCGAGGCCCACAGGTGTCGATCCGGCGGCGGCATCGCTCGCGTCATCGCGGTCGTCGCGAGCGGGGCGGGGCGGCGGGCCGGGAGCGAGGGCGAGGAGCCAGTTGCGGCGGGCAGGGTCGAGGAGGGTTTCGTCGGCAGCGATGCCGGGGGTGACGATCCGGGTCACTTCTCGGCGGAGCAGCCCCTTGGTTGTCTTCGGGTCGTCGATCTGTTCGCAGATGGCGACGCGGCGACCGGCGGCGACGAGCTTGACGAGCTGCGGATCGAGCTGATGGTGGGGAAACCCGGCCATCGGCATGGCGTCGGGCCCCTTGTCGCGGCTGGTGAGCGTGAGATCGAGGAGGTTGGCAGCCTCGCGGGCATCGTCGCCGAAGAGCTCGTAGAAATCCCCCATCCTGAAGAGCACAAGCGCGCCGGGGCAGCGTGCCTTTGCCGCTTCGAACTGCTGCATCATCGGACTTGCCATGGGGGCCAAGTGTGGCCGATGAGGCCGCCCCCCTGCCAGAGGCCGTCGTGCAACGGCCGCCGGGGCGATGGAGTGCCGGGTGAGTGTCACGGGGTGAGTGTCGGCCACGGGGGCCGGGAAATCGACCGGCTTTGACCAGCCGGGTGTGGCACGCCACAATGGAAACCGACGGAGCGGACTCCGATGAGAGGCCCCTGCGATGGGGGCCTGTGAACCTGGTCAGGGCCTAACCGCAGCAGCCATAAGCAGTCGTCCCTTTGTGCGGAGGGCCTCTCATCGGCGTCCGATCCCATGGCCGCACCCGCTGACTCCACCATCCCGTCCGGCGCCGCTCCCACGGAAGCCTATCGGGTCGTCGCCCGCCGCTACCGGCCGCAGCGCTTTGACGAGCTCGTTGGTCAGGAGCACGTTGCCCGCGGACTCTCCGGGGCGATCGAGTCTGGCCGGATTGGCCACGCCTACCTCTTCACCGGCGCCCGTGGTGTCGGCAAGACGAGTGCCGCGCGGATCTTCGCCAAGGCCCTCGAGTGCGCGACCGGGCCCGCGGCCGAGCCGTGCAATCAGTGCGACACCTGTGCCGCGATCGCCGCCGGGCAGGATGTCGATGTCGTCGAGATCGACGCCGCCAGTAATCGCGGCATCGACGAGATCCGCAGCCTCCGCCAGAACGTCGCCGTCCGCCCGGCTCGGGGCCGGTTCAAGATCTACATCATCGACGAAGTCCACATGCTCACGCGGGAGGCCTTCAACGCCCTGCTGAAGACGCTCGAGGAGCCGCCGGGGCATGTGAAGTTCGTCCTCTGCACCACCGAGCCTGAGAAGCTCCCGATCACGATCCTCTCCCGCTGCCAGCGGTTCGACTTCGTCACCGTCGACGCCCCGGCGATCGCCCGCCGCCTCGGCCAGATCGTCACCGCCGAGGGGGCGACGGTCACCGACGATGCCCTCGCCCTGATCGCTCGCCGTGCCGCCGGCAGCATGCGCGACAGCCAATCGCTCCTCGAGCAGCTCCTCGGCTCGAGCGGCGGCGCGATCGGCGTCGACGATGTCCATGCCGTCATCGGCACCGGCCGCGAGGAGCGGATCGGCGCCCTGCTCGGCGCGATCGCCAACCGCGATCCCGCCGCAGCGCTCGCCGCCCTCGACGAGAGCCTCGCTGGCGGCGCTGATCCCGGTGGCGTCCTCGAGCAGCTGCTCGCGGCCCTCCGCGATTGCCTCGTGGCGAGCGTCGGCTGTGGCCCGGCGCTGCTCCTCCAGGGGGATGGCCTCGGCATCGACCTCGCCGCCGTCGGGCGGCTGCTCGGCACGGAGACGGTCCTTGCCATGCTCCAGATTCTCGATCAGTCTCTGTCGCGGATGCGGACGAGCGGCCATGCCCCGGTTCTCGCCGAGATGGCGATCGTGCGTCTGGCGCGGCTCGATGATCTCGACCAACTCGCCTCCGCCGTCGAACGGATCGCCCTGCAGGCTGCTGCGGCGCCGCTGCCTGTGGCAGCGCGGGCTCCCGCGCCGCCGATCGCCAGGCCCGCGCTGCCGAGCGCAGCACCGCCCCCAACGCCGGAGACGCGCGAAAAAAAAACGACCGACCTGACCGTCGAGGCTGAGACTCGAGCCGGCGTTGCCGAGGCGTTGCCGCCGCTGCGGCCTGCCGGAGAGCCGCCCGTGCCTCCCCCCTTGGAAGCGCTGGCACAGCCGAGTCAGACTCCGGCGCCGCCGCCGACGACGCTTCCGAGCGATCCGCTGGCGGCCTGGGAGGCGTGCGGCGAAGCGGTCGGTGGGTTGGCGACTGATTTCGTTGCCATGGCCGGCCGGGTGGCGTGGGTCGACGACGTCCTCGAAGCGAGTTTTCCAGCCGAGGCGACGACTGCCGTCGCCTTTCTCTCCCGACCGGAGATGGTCGCGGCGCTCAACCGGGCTCTTTCGGAGGCAGCCGGCCGACCGTTGCGTCACCGGATCAAGCAGGAGCCGAAGGCGGCCGTGAAACCGCAGGCTCCAAGAGCAGCAGGCGCCGGCGCCGCATCAGGCGCCGGCATGGCGGCTGGCCCCGGTGGAGCGGATCGCGGGGGGAGCGCGCCGTCCCCGCCGGCCCCGGCTCTGGGGCGATCGCAGGCTGCGCTCCTCCGCGATACCCTCGAGCATCCGCTCGTGATTCAGGCCAGGAGCCTGTTTGACGCGGCGATCCGCAAGGTTGAGCAGGGGCGTGCCCGTGCTCCATCGGTCGAACCGACGCAGGTGGCGGCGGTGGTGCCCGACAGCGAAGGGGCAGCGCTCCCGGATGATGAGGAGACCATCGACCACGCCGCGGATGGCGATGTGGACTGATCGAGACTGGCTTCACGGAGGAACATCATGCCCGAGGAACGGGGCGTCATCGCCACGCTCATTGATTGCTTTGCCGAGCTCCCCGGCATCGGCCGGAAGTCGGCGGAGCGACTTGCCTACCACGTTCTCCGTATGCCGCGCGAGGAGGCGCTGGCGTTCTCCGACGCCCTCCGCGCCGTGAAGGAGAATCTCCGTCCTTGTCGAATCTGCTTCAATCTCGCCGAGGCGGAGGAGTGTGGCATCTGCCGCGATGCCCGCCGCGACCGATCGACGCTGTGCGTCGTCGAGCAGGTTCGCGATCTCCTCGCCCTCGAGCAGACCGGTTCCTACCGGGGCCTTTACCACGTCCTCCAGGGGCGGGTGGCGCCGCTGGAAGGCTTGGGGCCGGAGGCCCTCACGATCGATCCCCTGGTCGCCCGCATTCGGCAGGGCGGGGTGCGGGAGGTGATCATGGCGACCACCCCGAACGTCGAGGGGGACGCAACGGCGCTGATCGTCGTTCAGCGACTCGACGGTCTCCCGGTCGAGATCACCCGCCTAGCCCGCGGTCTGACGGTCGGAGCGGCGCTCGAGCAGGCCAACCGCGACATGCTCACCGACGCGCTCGCCGGTCGCCGGCGGATGTGAAGAGACCGGGGGTGAGCGGCGAAAGCACTGGTTCTGGACCGCGGCCCCGCCTTCAGGAAACAATTCCCCTCGAACCGGGTATCCTGAAGCGGTGGACAGGAGCGGTGTGAGTCGAAGGGTGATGCCATGCGGATGTCGTTCGGCCAGGAAATGCGGTTGGCGCAGAAGCAGGTGCTTGCGCCACGCATGATCCAGTCGATGGAGATTCTGCAACTGCCGATGATGGCGCTCGAGGAGCGGATCGAACAGGAGATCCAGAACAACGAGACGCTCGAGGTCGACGACTCGAGCGGCGATGGGACCGTTGCCGATGGCCAGGACTCCGAACTCCGCGCCGTTGCCACCACGACCGATGCCGCCGACCCAGCGCCGGAACGGACCGTCGATGAGCGGCCGCTCGTCGTCGACCAAGACCACGCCAACCAGGCCGACTTCGAACGCTCCTACGATTGGTCGAGCGAATACCCCGAATCAGACGACGATCGCAGCCGCCCTTCGGCCTCCCGGATCGACGAGGCCTCCGATCGCTACCTCGACGCCATGGCAAACATGGAGGAGCGCCCCGAGACGCTCTTCCACCACCTCCACGAGCAACTCTCCAACGACGAGCTCGGCCCCGAGGTGCGGCAGGCGGCGGAGAAGGTGATCTACAACCTCGATCCCAACGGCTATCTCCCGATGCCGCTCGAGGACCTCGTTGATGTCGAGGCCCCGCGCGATTCAGCCCCCTGGCAGGCCCAGCTCAGCCAACTCGAGGAGGCGCTGTCGGTGGTGCAGGGGATGGAGCCAGCCGGGGTCGGTGCCCGCGACCTGCGGGAATGTCTCCTTCTCCAAATCCGCCCCGAGATGCCCCACGCCCGGCAGCTCCGCCGGCTCGTGTCGGAGCATCTCGAGGATCTCGCTGCCAACCGGATGCCGCTGATCTCGAAGAAGACCGGTTTCACGATCGAGGAGATCGAGGGCCTGAGGCACGATCTCCATTCGCTCCAGCCGAAGCCGGGGGCCCGGTTCACGGTTCCCTACGTGCCTGTGGTGAAGCCCGACGTCCATGTCGAGCTGCAGCAGGACGGCACCTGGAAGGTGCGTCTCGAGGAGGTCGATCTGCCGAACCTGCGGATCAGCCCGCTCTACCGTGAGATGCTCTCCGACCCGGCCACGCCGCCCGAGACGCGCGAGTACATCAAGCGGAAGATCAATTCGGCTCAGTGGCTCATCGAGGCGATCGAGCAGCGCCGCAGCACGCTTCTGCGGACAGCCCAGGCGATCGTCGACCACCAGACGCGTTTCCTCACCGACGGGCCCGAGGCGATCGAGCCGCTGAAGATGCAGCAGATCGCAGACCGGATCGGGATGCACGTGACCACCGTCAGCCGCGCCGTCGATGACAAATGGCTGCAGACGCCGCGCGGACTGTGGGCGCTGCGGCGCTTCTTTGTCGGCGGCACGATGAGCGCCGATGGCGAGGAGGTGGCCTGGGATGCGGTGCGGATGAAGCTCCAGGAGATCATCCAGGCCGAGCCGAAGGATGCCCCCTACAGCGACGATGACCTCGTAGACGAGCTGGCGAAGCAGGGGATCACGGTTGCCCGCCGTACCGTGACGAAATACCGCAAGGCGATGGACATCCCCAGCTCGCGACAGCGTCGTGACTGGAAGATCGCCGGACCTGCCAGGGATCCGGCGGGGGCCGGCCCGGCACCGCACACGGGGGTGGCGACGGACCGCGATCCCGACGGCAGTCCGACGCAGCCTTCCTGACCGTCACGGAGGATCCCGCCGATGCGCTGTCCATTTTGCCGGGTCGACAACGATCGCGTCATCGACTCCCGTTCGATCGACGACGGCGCGAACATCCGTCGTCGGCGCGAGTGCGTCTCCTGCCGGCGGCGGTTCACGACCTACGAACGGGTCGAGAGGCAGGCGCTCTCCGTCGTCAAGAAGGGGGGCATCCGTGAGCCGTTCGACCGCGAGAAGATCCGCTCCGGCCTGGCGATCGCCTGTGGCAAGCGGCCGATCACCGAGCAGGACATCGAGGCATTGGTATCGGCGATCGAGTCGGAGTGCTACGACAACTACGAAAGCGAGGTCCCGAGCCGGGCGATCGGGGAGCGGGTGATGGAACTCCTCCGTGGCGTCGACCAGGTGGCCTACGTGCGCTTCGCGAGCGTCTACCGAGAGTTCAAGGATGCCCGTGACTTCGTCGACGAACTCGAGCCGATCCTTGCCAGCGACCGGGCGGCGGCACGGATGATGGTCGGCGGGCAGGCGATGGTGGCCCCGGGTGCGACAGTCCCGGGCGGCGCCGGAGTGGCCGAGCGCGCGGCCGAGGAGCCGCGCGGCCGCTGAGGACTCTCTACAGGGCCCCCGCGTCAGTCAGACCTGCGGCGCGATCCGCCCCTCGCCGCGGCGCCAGTCGCCACGAGTCCCCCCGGTCTTCTCCTCGAGGCGTATTTGGTCGATCGTCATCCCCGGATCGATCGACTTTGTCATGTCGTAGAGCGTGAGCGCTGCGGCACTCACAGCCACGAGGGCTTCCATCTCAACCCCGGTCCGTCCCACGGAGCGGACGGCGGCAGTGATCGTCACTCCCCCTGGCTCGTCAAAGTCAATCGAGACGGCGACGGAGTCGAGCGGGAGCGGATGACACAGCGGCACGATCTCGGCGGTCTTCTTTGCGGCCATGATCCCCGCCAATCGCGCGGCGGCGACGGCATCCCCCTTGTCGAGATTCCCCTCCTGAATCCGCCGGACCGTGTCGGCATGGGCGAGGAGTCGGCCCGAGGCGCGGGCAACGCGGAGAGAGATCGGCTTGCCGCCGACATCGATCATGCGGAGCGGGTGGGTTTCCATGCCACGAGAATACCAGGGAAATGCAGGCCGTGGAGCAGTACCAAAAACGACCGCAGGCCGGAGTGCCCCCCTTGGCACACCGGCCTGCGGTGATGGAGTTCGGACGCGAGCGGGATGTCAGACCAGTTCCTTGCGGGCACCGATCAGCGTCCGGAGGCGCTCGGCGAGAAGAGCCACGTCGAAGGGCTTCTTGAAGCTCTCGTTGACATGGGCCCGGTCGACCGTGATCTGCGACCCGTCGTCCGGAAGCAGAGCGATGACGATCGTCTCGGCATACTCGGAATTGCGGCGGAGGTTCTGGCAGATCTGCTGGGCATCGATCCGACCGATCGAGTAATCGACCACAATGCAGTCGGGATGGAAACTCTCCGCCTGAATACCGGCCTCGAAGCCGCTGGCGGCGATCTGGATCTTGAACGACCGCTCGAGCGGCAGATGCTTCTTGAGGTTTTCGATGAGCACTTGATCCTGCCCGACGAGGAGGACCTTCGCCATCGCTTCGTCCTCGAGATCGCCCAGCGGCATGCCGTGCTCTTTGAGGAACTTGATCAGATACTCGCGGGGAATGCGGCGATCCTGACTCCCCGGGATGCGGTAGCCCTTGAGGCGACCGGAATCGAACCACTTGCTCACAGTCCGCGGCGCTACCTTGCAGATTTTGGCGACCTGGCCTGTCGTGAAAACCTTCATCACGTGAACTCCATGTGCACTTTTTTTTGTGTCCGGAACGTCTCTGGCCAGCCCGCTCCCAAAGAGCGCGGGACACAGCCCCCCCGACGCGGAACCATCACCGTGGGGACGACCGCGTCGTCGAGCCCCTCGATGGCCGGCCATGAAAGCGCGGGGGGGCTGAAAGAGCGCGTTCCTCTTTTCGGTGCACCCTTGACGGGTGAACCATGAGGAAGCAACGACTCGCAGGTATCCCCCCCTGCACCAATCCCGCGCTTCGCGTTCCGGATGAACCGGTTTCGCGGTCGCGGCATGACCGTCCTAAGGAAAGATCGAATGGACACGTGGTGCGACTTGAGCCGTTCTTCGCGACGGCACCGGTGGGAGCGGGTGGTCCGACTGCACCGGCCCTCGCCAAAAGCCTGAAAACAGGCGATTCGCTCCGGTGCGTCACCTGGGGGAAGGGCCCCGTCAGGCTGCAGCCCTGGTTGGGACGGAGGCCGTGGTTGGGACGGAGGCCGTGGTTGGGACGGAGGCCGTGGTTGGGACGGAGGGCGTCGCCGCCGTCGATTCGAACCGGACCGACACCCGCTTCGACACCCCCGATTCCTCCATCGTGACGCCGTAGAGCGTGTTGGCGGCGGCCATCGTCGCCTTGCGATGGGTGACGACGATGATCTGGGTGTTTTTGAACTCCCGCAGCACGCCGACGAAACGGTCGACGTTGGCGTCGTCGAGAGCGGCGTCGACTTCGTCGAGCACGCAGAAGGGGCTGGGACGAGAACGGAAGATCGCCAGAAGGAGGGCGACGCACGTCATCGTCTTCTCGCCCCCGGAGAGCAGGGAGATGCTTCGCGGCTCTTTGCCGGGGGGGCGGGCGACGATCTCAACAGCCGTCTCGAGGACGTCGACGCCGGGCTCGAGGATGATGTCTGCCTGTCCGCCTCCGAAAACCCGCTCGAAGAGGGTGCGGAAATGACCGCGGACCGTCTCGATCGTCTCGGCGAGGAGGCGACGGCTGTCCTCGTCGATCCGGGCGATGAGCTGCTCGATCGACAGTTTTGCGTTGGTCACGTCGGCGAGTTGGGCTTCGAGCCCTGCCAGCCGTTCGGCAAGCTGTTCCGACTCTGCCAGCGCCTCGAGGTTGACGGTCGTCATCGAGGCGAGCTTCCGCTTCAGCTCATCGATGCCCGCATCGAGCGTGGGACGATCGGAGGGGATTTCCTCCGCGGCCACTGCCCCTTCCTCCGATCGGATTTCCCCGGTCGGCTCCGCGGCGGCATCCGCCGCCTCGATGTCGATGTCGTACTCATCGCGGATCCGCTCCACGATCCGCACGCGCCGGTGCCTGGCCTCGCCGGCCTCGAGTTCGCGGGCGTGGATCTGGTCGCCGAGGCGACCGGCGGCAGCGCGGGCGCTGGTCGCGGTGTCGGTGGCGGCCGCCGCGGCGGCCCGGATCGTCTCCTGGCGCGAGACGAGGAGGGCAAGCGCGGCCTCCGCATGCTCAGCGGCCCACGTCGCCTCGGCCAGCAGGCCCCCTGCTCGGAGGACGTCGAGCTCGGTGGCGTGGAGCCGGTCGCGAATGCTGTCGTAGCGGGTGAGGATCGAGAGTCGCGCGGCCCTCCGCTCCGCGACCTGCGCGGCACGCGCTGACGCTTCGTGCTCCGCCCGCGCCAGCCGCTCCCGGCCCGTTGCGAGCTCGACGCGGAGACGGTGGATTTCCTCGGTGAGCGACCCGCGGGAGCGGTCGATGTCGAGGATCGATTGCTCCAGCTTCGTTCGGTCGCGGCGGAGGTCGGCCAATTCCGCTTCGGTGACTCCGAGACGGGTGGTGATCTCGTCTCGAGCTCGCTGCGCCTCGCCGGCCCGATGCTCGATCATGGCAACGGCGGCTTCTGCGGCGGTGAGCGCCTCGTGGGCCGAGTCCAGCTCACGCGCCAAGCGTGCGGCGTCGGCCTTCGCGGCGGCCACGCTCTCGGCGTCGTGCTGACGGCGTGATTGCAATTGGCGGACGGCTGTCCCGGCCGCCGCGAGCTCGGCCTGGAGATTGCCGACCATCGCAGCGTGGTCGTCGCTGCGCCGCACGAGCTCGTCATGTCGCTCGATGATGGACTTCAGCTCGGCCCGGCGGGCCACGAGCCCCATGGCACCAGCGGTGCTCCCCAGCTCATACCGTCCGCCGCGGCAGCTCTGGCCGTCACGGGCGACGAACAGAAGCGCAGGATGGACGGCGGCGAGACGGCGGGCGTCGTCGAACGTGGCCACGACCCACGTCTGCGCGAGGAGCCAAGAAGCGGGTGTTTCGGTGGGGCGGGCCTCGCCGGTGGCGATCAGGCGGTCGAGCCGTCCGACGACGCTCTCGTCGGCGGCGAGATCGGGCTCCGGGGCCGCAGGGATCTCGCCCGCTGCGACGATGCCGATCCGCCCGCCGGTGGCGAGCGCTCCCTTGCCGGCATCCGTAGCAGCCCACGGCTTGAGCCAGTCGGCGAAGCGGTCCAGCGAAGTGACGGCGATGTCCTGCGCCGTAACTCCCAGCGCCACGTCGACAAGCGTTGCCCATTCCATCGGCGCGTCGATCATCTCGCCGATGATGCCACGCACGGCGCTCCCCTCCACGTCGTCGGCCGCGGCGGTGAGGAGGCGTCGGGCAGCCTCGGCCACTCCCTCGTGCCTGCCGGCGAACTCCTCGAGGAGCCCGCGGCGCTCCCGGCAGGCCTCGAGCTTCGCCTGCCAGCCGGCGAGCTCGCGCCAGCCGGACTCGAGCGCTCCGGTGGAAGCGCGGACGGTCTCCTCGGCGGCGCCGATCTCGCGGCCGGTGGCCTCGAGCCTTTGTACGAGGGCTTGGAGGTTCCCCTGCCGTGCCGCCAGGGCCTCGGCGGCGGCGTCCATCCGGCGCCGGGCGGTGTCGATGAGGAGCCGGTGGTCGGCCGCGAGGCGGCGGGCCTCATCCTGCCTGCCATCGGCACGATCGGCCTCGAGGAGAAGCCGCTGTCGCTGGGCAGAAAGGTCGTCGAGCCGGGTGGCGAGTTGCTCGAGGCGTGTGCGGGCCTGCTCCACGTCGGAGTGCGATCCGGCGGCGGCCTGCTGGCATTCGGTGAGCCGTTCTTCGAGGGCCCCGCGCTCGGCGGAGAGCCCAGATGAGCTCGCCATCGCGGCTGCAGCGGCCTCGAGGGCGGTGCGGAGGCTCGCGGCGCTGGTGCAGCCTTCCTGGTCGATGCGCGCCAGCTCTCCCTCCCACTCTCCCATCCGTTCGAGGAGTGGTTGGCGGCGGGCCTCCGCAGCGGCCGCTCGCTCCCGCTCGGCGGTGACCACGCTGCGGAGTTGCGTCACCTGTGGCGTCAGTTCCTGATCCTCGCCGTTGCGGGCAGCGGCCATAGCGGCGGCCTCGCTCGCGGCGGCCTCGGTCGCCGCGAGGTCGGCGCGGAGCCGGGCCAGAGCCGATTCCACCGCAGCGACCGCGCCATCGACCTCCGCGAGATCCTGGCGGGCCGCGACGAGCCGGAGCCGGCGCAGACGGTCGGTCATCTGCCGCCAGCGGCGCGCCCGCGCGGCCTGGTGGCGGACCGTCTCGAGGCGGGCGGCCACCTCGCCGACGATGTCAGCCAGACGCTGCCGGTTCTGCTCGGCGCGCTCCAGACGCCGCAGCGACTCGGTGCGACGGGCACGAAACTTCGTGATCCCGGCGGCCTCCTCGAAGACGGCGCGGCGATCCTTGCCGGAAGCCATCAGGAGCGCATCGACACGCCCCTGCTCGATGACGCTGTAGGCCTCGGTGGCGGCGCCGGTGCCGCTGAACAGGTCGCGGATGTCGCGCAGCCTGCAGACCTCGCCGTTGATGAGATACTCGCTCTCGCCGCTGCGGTAGACACGGCGGCCAATCTGCACTTCGTCGGCCTCAACGGGCAGCAGCCGGGCGCTGTTGTCGAAGAAGAGGGACGTTTCGGCGCTGTTGAGCGGCTTGCGGGAGACGGAGCCTGCGAAGATCACGTCGGTCATCTCGCGGCCGCGGAGGCTGCGCACCGACTGCTCGCCGAGGACCCACTTGATTGCGTCGACGACGTTCGACTTGCCCGACCCGTTCGGTCCGACGACGACGGTGATGCCGTCGGGGAACTCGAAACGCGTCCTGTCGGCGAAGCTCTTGAAGCCGAACAGTTCGAGTGCCTTGAGCCGTGTCATGACGAGGTGCCGACGCGGCCCTCCCCGGCGGCCACGTCCGTCCCACGCCCCGAGCCGCTGCGGGCGGTGTCACCTTCCGCTTCGGCTGGCTCCGCGGCCGGTTTGTCGTCTTGCTCTTCTTCATCCCCCTGCTCGCGTGACGCAGCTTCGTCATGGATCGAGGTGCGTCCGTCGAACTCGTTCGGGACAGCGTCGAAGGCGAGCCGGCTCGAAAGGCACCGGGCGGCGCTGGCCTGCTGGAGGAATTGGACGACGTCGGGATAAGTGCCGCCAACCTGGACAATGCCCCTGGCAACAGGATCGACCCGGGCATCGACCTCGATGATCTGGTCAGGCTCGCCCGCCACGAAGCGGTTGATGGTGGCCGTGCCCCCTTCGACGACGACGACGATCGAGCTCCCCGCCTCGGCGCGGAGGCCGGAATCGATTGAATGCTCCGTTCCAAACAGGACGATCTCCGGCCGCGTGCTCCGCGTGCAGTGGACCAACGGCGGGCCCGCGACGTCGAGACAATGGATCGAGAAGGCATCGCCGAGGCGGTCGCCGCGGATCAGCGGAGCGGTCGGATCGATCTTCCACAGAGCGCGGAACGCGCCGTAGCGGGTCTCGGCGCTGGGGCTTGTGAGGAGCGACTGGAGGGCATCGATCCCGTTGGCATCGTCGAGCACCTGGAGCGCGGCGAGGGCCGCGGGGCGGGCGCTGCGAAGATTTAGGGCCGCTTCGGCGAGATGGGTCGCTGCGGTCGACTCCCCCAGATAGGCCAAGGCCTCAGCGGCAGCGAAGCGGACCTCGGCGTCGGACGATTCGAGCCCCTGCTTCAGGACCGGCAGGGCATCGCGGCCGATCGCCTCGAGCTTGAGCGCGGCGGAAGGGGCCGTGACGGGATCGGCGAGCTGCCGGGAGAGGAGCTCCATTCGTGCGTGGCGGCCCGCCGGCGGCTCGACCACCGCGATCGCCCGGATGACGCGGATGTAGCGGGGGAGATTGTGCTCGTAGGCCGGCGCGATATCGAGGTCGAGAAAGCGTTCCGTCTTCGGGGTTGCCACACCGCGCTTGGTGCCCTTGATGACCGCGTGAAAGCGGCGGTTGATCGTGTCACCGACGCGCTTCGAGAGCGCGATCGAGCGGTGTTCCGGGGCGATGATCAGGCCAATTTGCCGCGTGGTGCGGGAGATGCCGCCGCCAGGAACGCGGGCGCGGACCTTCGACTTCGAATCAAGGGTGCCTCCGGAGACCGGATCGACCAGGAGCGGCCCCTCGGCATCGCCAAGGACATGGCCGTCGCGGACCCGTTGGCCGAGGATCGCCATCTCCGCTAGACGGGTCGGCATCAGCCAGCCGCCGCTGAGGCTCGTCGTGTCGTTGTCGGCAGGGACCTCGACCATGACGTCGAACCGATCTCCCTTGCGGATGCCGGGAGGGAGGTAGCCATGGACCCACACAAGCGCGGTCGTGGGGGAGGCGAGGAGCTTGTTCGGCTCAGCCACCCCGCGGGCCTGCATGTCGGCCATGAGGAGAGCCCGTTGGGTGCCCGGCGGAGGATCGCTCCCCGTCCCCGGGAGGCCGGTCACGAGCGCCGCCCGTTCGATGCGCAGCGGATGAGTGCCCCAGGGGGCCGCATAGTCGCCGACGAGTCGGATGTCGGATTCCATTCCGATCAGAGCCGCCACCTCGGGGCTCTGGCTGCGGATGGCGGGCCCGGCGCAGCCGATGAGGGCGATCAGCACCGTAGCAACAGGAAGCAGCCCGCCCCGTCGACGCGTTCCCGCGGCAGCCGCGGAGACGGAGAGGAGAGAGTTGGGCGAGGAGTGTCGAGTGGTCTGCATGGCACACCGTCATCCCCGGGGTCGTGTCGTACGGGGCGCCGTTAGCGCCGCCTCCACCCGCTCCGGCTCCACGAGTCCGAGCGGTAAGGGTGGGGAGGGTAGGAGGATCGCCAGAGAGGGGTCAAGACGGTTTCGCCACCAGGTCCTCATTCGTGACGGAGTTCTCTTGGCTCGCCCGGTGGCGGTTGCTACGGTTCGCCCCCACCTTGACCCCCGACTCGATGGAGTGACGACACGTGGCGACCACGGAAGCCGACCGACTCCGGATTCAACTCCGCTGGATGATCCGCCGAGACATGCCGGAAGTTCTGGCAATCGAGCAGGAGGCTTTCGAGTTTCCCTGGTCGGATGAGGACTTTACCCGCTGTCTCCGGCAGCGGAACTGCATCGGGATGGTCGCCGAGGTCGGCGACTCCGTTGTCGCATTCATGATCTACGA
>CAJAYZ010000824.1 GCA_903949225.1 uncultured Planctomycetaceae bacterium | reverse complement strand
TCGTCGTCGAGCTGCTCGCGAAGCTGGTCGAAAAACGCCACCTGCAGATTGGTGCCCCGCCGCACCGAGCCAGAGGTCGGCTCGAGCGTCCCGAGCAGGAGCCGCAGCAGCGTCGTCTTGCCGGCGCCGTTGGGGCCCACGATCCCGATCCGGTCGCCCCGCATCACGGTCACCGAGAGATCGGCGATGATCGGCCGTGCATCGCGGGCGAACGACACGCCGTCGAGTTCGGCCACGAGCGCCCCGCTCCGCTCCGCCTCCTGGATGCGGACGGCCGCCCTGCCCTGCCGATCGCGGCGGTCGGCCCGGTCCCGCCGCATCGACTCAAGCCGCCGCACGCGTCCCTCATTGCGGGTGCGCCGGGCCTTGATGCCGGTGCGGATCCAGACCTCCTCCTCGGCGAGCCGCTTGTCGAAGAGGGCATTTTGCTTCTCCTCGGCGGCGAGGGCCTCTTCCTTGCGGTGGAGGAAGGTGTCGTAGTCGCACGACCAGTCGAACACGCGGCCGCGATCGATCTCGAGGATCCGCGTCGCCAGCCGGCGGAGGAACGCCCGATCGTGGGTCACAAACAGGAGCGTGCCGTCCCAGCGGCCCAAGAATTCCTCGAGCCAGGCGATGGCATCGATGTCGAGGTGGTTCGTGGGCTCGTCGAGGAGGAGGAGATCGGGGCCGGCAACGAGGGCCCGGGCGAGGAGCACGCGGCGCTTCATGCCGCTGGAGAGCGACTCGAAGGCGCGTTCGCCGTCGAGCTCCATTCTTGAGAGGATTTGGGCGACGGCATGGTCGCGCCGCCAGGCGGCATCGTGTTCGTCGTCAGCCCGCCGCGCCCCGGCGGCCTCCGACCATCCGGTGGCGACGACCTCCCGCACCAGGCCAACCAGCTCCTGCGGCACATCCTGCTGAAGATAGGAGACGACCGTGCCGGGGGCGAAAATCACCTCGCCGGAGTCGGGGGCGAGGTCGCCGCACAGCAGGCGCATGAACGACGTCTTGCCGGCGCCGTTGCGGCCGAGGAGACCGATCCGCTGACCGGCCTCGACATGACACTCGACGCCGTCGAGGAGCGGGGGGCCGCGGAAGCCGAGGTGGACGTCGCGAAGCGTGACGATGGGCATGGAGGGGAGCCGGGGTGACGGGGGGGCATAGACGCTGGCGGGGGGACGGTCAGCCGCCGCCGGAGACCTTCATCGGCAGGGCGAAGACCTTGTCCTTCACGGTCATGAACAGGGTCTTCCGATCGGGGCCCCCGAAGGTGACGTTCGAAGCGGAATCAGGGAGGGGAATCTCGCCGATGATCGTGCCATCGGTGGCCCAGATCCGCACGAGGGGGGCCTTCGGCGTGCCGTAGAGATTCCCTTGATCGTCGATCGCGAAGCCGTCGCAGCCGTCGTCGTTGAACTTCCGCCGTTGCCCGAGCTTGCCCGGCCCGAGCACGGGAAAGGCCCAGGTCATTCCCCCTTTGCGATCGGTGACGTAGAGCGTGGTGCCGTCGGGGGAGCCGACGATGCCGTTAGGGCGGGCGAAGCCGTCGGCAACGCGCGTCACGGTCGTGCGGTCGGGGGAAATAAAATAGACCGCCTCGGCGTCGAGCTCCGTGTCGGCCGGCGTCCGTTCGTAGGCCGGGTCGGTGAACCAAACACCATTGTCTGCATCGACCCACAGGTCGTTGGGGGCGTTGAGTCGCTTCCCTTCAAACCGCTCGGCGAGCGGCACGATCGTCTTCGACTGTGGGTCGATGGCGACGACGCGCCTCCCCTCCCCCATCTGGCAGGCCAGCAGCAGGCCGTTGCGGTCGAAGCAGAGGCCGTTGGTGTTCCCCGAAGGATCGAGCCAGGTCTCGACCGTGAACGGGGGGCTGGTTGCGGGGCGATCCTGCGGCACGATCCAGCGGTGGATTTTTCCCGCTGGGATGTCACTGAAGAGGATGTTGCCATCGGCGTCGGCCGCCGGGCCTTCGGTGAATTGAAAGCCGTCGGCGACAAGCACCGGCGTCGGCGTCTCCCCGGCCGCGAGCCCGGCGACGAGATCGTGGAGGGCGTCGGCGGCCTGGGCCGCGCCGGATGCGAGCGGGAGGACGAGCACCGCAAGGAGCACGACAAGCGCGGCTGGACGAATGGCGGGGAGCAAAACCATCGGAGGCGCCTCGAGCGTGGGGGCCAGTGCGGGGGGCTTGGGGGGATGCGCCGCGGCAGTATACGGGACAGGGGCGGGGCGTCGCGGGGCGGTCAGGATCCCTTGTGGCTCACCAGTGGCTTGAGCTCGCGGCAGATCGCCGTCAGATCGCGCTGGGCGCGCATCACGGCGCGGATGTCGCGGTAGGCGCTCGGGGCTTCGTCGACGAGCCGGTTGGCCCGGCGCGTGTCGAAGTGCACGCCGTGCATCTCGCGAAGGAGACGCCGGGCGTCGATCTTCGCTGCCGCCGCGCCGCGGGGGAGGACGCGGCCGGCGCCGTGCGAGCTGGATCGGAGCGAGTCGGGATGGCCACGGCCGATGGTGTGAAAGCTCGCCGTTCCCATCGAGCCGGGAATCAGCCCCGGCATCCCCTCATCGGCCGGCAGGGCGCCCTTGCGATGCACGACGACCTCGCGGCCGGCGTGGAGCTCGAGCGATACATGGTTGTGGTCACAGTCGAGGAGCGTTGCGCTGTCAGCCTCGGCGCCGAGGAGCTCTCCGAGAACGGCCGCCGTGGCGGCGACGATCCGCGCCCGGTTGGCCCGTGCCCACCCCCGCGCCCAGGCGACGTCGGCAAGGTAGGCCTGCCCGGCGTCGGTCGTGGCGTCGAGGGCC
>CAJAYZ010000823.1 GCA_903949225.1 uncultured Planctomycetaceae bacterium | reverse complement strand
GGCCCTCTTCCGAGAAACCAAAACCCCAGGAATTGTTGTTCGTGCTGCGGAGGAACTCGAGCTTCGAGCCGTCGGGGAGAAAGCGGAAGAAGCCGGCCCCGAAGCGAACCGCCTCGCCGCCGACCGCGCCGTTGAAGCCCGAATAGCCGACCATCCCGTACACCCAGCCATCAAAACCCCAGGCGAGGTTGCTGGGGCCGGAGTGGGTGTCGCTCGTTCCCCAGCCGGAGAAGAGGACCTCGCGCTTCTCGCAGATGCCGTCGCCATCGGCGTCGGAAAGGAAGAGCATCGAGGGGGCCTGAGCGACGATCCAGCCATTGCCGTGGTGGAGGAGGCTCGTGGGAATTGAGAGCCCCTCGGCGACGATCGTGCGCGCGTCGTAGACGCCATCGCCGTCGGTGTCGTCCAAGCGGACGATCCGGTCGTGCCCCTCGCCGTCACCGGGGAGGACGATCTCGTTGGGGTAGTCGAGGCTCTCGGCGATGAACAGCCGGCCTTGGGCATCGAAGGCCATCGCCAGCGGCTTGGCTTCGATGACCGGCTCGGCGGCCGCAAGCTCGACCTGAAAACCTTCCGGCACGAGGGCATGCTTCCGCGACTCCTCGGGCGAAAGGGGCGCTTGCATCTGGGCGATCGGCTCGAGTTGCACCCCCCATTGCTTGCCGCCGGGGTCGTAGGCGGGAACCTTCGCCGGGACAAACTCAAACGCCGCGAGCCCCTCGGGAAGGACATTCATCTTCGGGTGATCGACATACGGGCCGGCTTCGGCCGGGTCGCGGCCGGCTGCCCAGCGGATGCCGCGCTCGACGAGATTTTGGAAGCCTGGATGGCCCCAGGTGCGCTGGTCGTGCCCCCAGGCGGTGTAGAAGACGCGCCCCTTCCCTTCGTTGCGGACCCACGTCCACGGCTCGTGGAGATCCCCCTCGACGCGTTCCTCGAGAACGGTCCGGCCGCGGGTGTTGTGGCGGGTGTGGACGTAGGTTTCGTCCCAGCTTTGGAAGCCCGGGAAATCCTTCATGATCGGATGGTCGGGGGCGAGGTTCGTCGTCCGAAACTCGCCGCCGTCGTGGCGCTGGAACTGAGCGCCGACCATGTCGACCCAGACGGGGGAATTGCGAAAACAAAAACTCGCGCAGTGGAGCGGCACGAGGCCCTTGCCAGCGCGGACGAAGTCAACGATCGCCGCTTCGCGCTCGGCCGGAAGCTCGTCGATGTTGGCGTAGACGGCCAAGGCGTCATACCTGCCGAGGACCGCCCGATCGAGGTCTTCGAGGCGCTCCGTATAAACGAGCTCGATGCCGCGGCCGGCAAGCACCGGCTGGAGCTGCGCGAAGCGGTCGGCGGGGCGATGGTGCCCCTGATCGCCGAGGAAGAGGACGCGGAGCGGCTCTTCGGCCGGGGCGGCCGCCGCAACCGTTCGGGGAGCAATCAGCAGCCCGAGGGCGACCAGGCCGAGCACCCAAAAACCGCTTGCGCGAACTGATACCGGACGCATGCAGAAATCTCCTCAGCGGCCTGCGGAATCATCCTTGGAAACACTACAGTATAGCGGTCTTTCGACCCGGGTACTCCCGCGAGAAGGCCCGGTGGAGCGACCGCCACACCGAGGATAACCACGATGAGTGCCACCACCTCCCGCCTCCTCGCCGACGCCGTCCTCGCCCTCCACGTGGCCTTCGTGGCCTTCGTCGTCCTGGGCCTGGTGGCGATCCTCGTCGGCGGGGCGCTGCGGTGGCGGTCGGTCCGCAACCCCACCTTCCGGGCGCTCCACTTGGCGGCGATCGGCTTGGTGGTCGCGGAGGCGTGGGCGGGCGTTCCCTGCCCGCTGACCTCGCTCGAGGACTCCCTCCGCGCGGCCGCCGGTGAGGCCACCTACTCAGGCGCCTTTGTCGCCCACTGGCTCGGCCGTCTCCTCTATTGGCAGGCGCCCCCGTGGGTGTTCGTGACGGCCTACACGATCTTCGGCACGGCCGTGGCAGCGAGCTGGTGGCTCGTCCGCCCGCGGGCGTTCCGAGCGTCGCCTTGAAGCCCCCGCTCTCCCCGGAAACGACACGGCCCGCCCGGCGCGGACGCCGGACGGGCCGTGAGGGTTTTTACTCAGGGCTCGGTATTCAGGAGCTCATCGACCATTCGGGGAGCTTCTTGATCACGCCCCCTTCGAGGGCCGACTCGTGGGCCAAGAGCCCCGTGCAGGTCCAGTTGGCACTCTGCCGGGCGTTGGGATAGGGATCGCGCCCCTCGACGAGCGCCGAGGCAAACTCGTGGACAAGGTGGGGATGGCTGCCGCCGTGGCCGCCCCCTTGCGTGAAGGATAGGTGCTGGTGATCGTCGGCGTCGTACACGCCCCCGGTCGTGAACCGCTGGATCGGCTCGGGGAGGAGGTGGGCGAAGTCGGGCACCGGCACGCGCTTGGGGATCTCCGGCTCCGGCACCTTGGCAGT
>CAJAYZ010000822.1 GCA_903949225.1 uncultured Planctomycetaceae bacterium | reverse complement strand
GGTCCCAATCCCACAGATCGAGCGTCACCAGGCAATCCGCCGGAACGGCCGAAAGCGATCCGGCAAGGGCCGCCTCGGCAGCCCCCGCCGTCACCGGCACGAAGGATCCGTCGGCCGCAAGACGATCGAGAAAGCCGTTGCCGGACCGTGTGAGGATGAGGCTCACATGCCGGCAACCAGCCGCGGCCGCGAACCGCGCTGCGTCGATCGCCGCGTCGATCGATGCCGGCTCGTCGAGCCCGGGAAGACCGACAAGGACAAAGGCCCGTGCGTCGATGTCGGCGGCCTGGAGGCGCGTGCAGGCCGCTGCGAAGTCCGCCGGCGTCATCTGCTTGTTGAGCCAGGGGAGCAGGCGGGGGTGGATCGTCTCGAGGCCGAGGGCCACCTCGAGTTGGCCGGCGATCGAGCGCGCGAAGTGCTCAAGGGAGTCGTCGACGAGCCGCGGATGGGTCTCAATGATCACCCGCTCGAAACGCTCAACGAGCGCCGCGATCCGGGGCCGATCGACGACCGGCACGGCCCGCGGATCGGTGAAATTGCTGGCGTTGTAGAGCTTGATCCAACGGGGCCCGGGAAGCGCCGGAATCGGGGGGGCCTGTGCGAGCGCGGCCTCGATCTGCGCCGGCAGTGCCCCCGGCGGCGTCGGCCCGGCCAGCGTGTGCCGCCACAGGTCGCACATCGCGCAGGTAAACGGGCACTCCGCCCCGGCGAGGAGCACCACCCGGCAGTCAACCGTCTCACAAGGCGCTGCCACCTCCTCCTCGTCCCAGACGGCGATCGGGCGCCAAGGATCGACCGCCGCCTTCGCCCCGCGGGCCCGGCGGACCGCTGCCGAATCGGCAGCCGTTAGCCGATCCGCCTGGTCGGAGGGAGCGTCGGGGCGGATCATCGCGCCGCCGTCGCCGCGGGCTCGAGCGTGTGAAGCGTGTCGACCGCGAGGCCGGGATGGTCGCTGGTCGAGCCATCGGGCCAATCGACACGGACATCGACCGGCCCGCCGGCCATTCCCAGCCCGATCGTCACCGGCAGTTCGCACTGCGATTGGTAGCTCCGCGTCGGGCTGACACGCCGAGCTTCGACGCCGGCCGCCGTCTTCACCGTGACAAGTGCCCCGATCGCGTCGGGATTGGCTCCGGCGCCGGCCAGCCGGACCCGCACCCAGTGGTGACCCGAGGCCTGATCGTTCCGCAGGAGGCGGGCCCCTGACCCGCTAGCGGTGAGGATCAGGTCGCTGTCACCGTCGCCGTCGATGTCGGCCGCCGCCACTCCCCGGCCGACGAGCGGACGGTGGAAGTCGGATCCCACAAGTTCGGCCGGGGCAGGGCGAAACTCGGTCGCCTCCCCGGCGCCACAGTTCCAAAACAGCTCTGGCGACTGCTCGTAGAACTGCGTCTTTTGGACCTTGTTGATGTCCTCCTCGAGATGGCCGTTGGCAGCGAGGATGTCGAGACGGCCATCGAGATCGATATCGGCGAAGAGGACGCCGAAGGTCAGCTCCTGACGCGTCTCGGGGCCGAGGCCGTTGGACACGGCATCGTCCTTGAATTGCATCTGGCTCCCTTGAGAGACATAGAGCGCGTTCATCTCGTTGGAGAAGTTGCCGATGACGATCCCGATCTCGTCGTCATTGCGGAAGCGGGCGATGTCGATCCCCATCGCGCCGCGGGCCTTCCCTTCGACGTCGTAGGCGACACCGGCGAGGTTGCCCACCTCCTCAAACACACCGTCGCCCGAGTTGCGGAAGAGGAAGTTCTGCACGGTGTCGTTGGCGACGACGACATCGAGCGCCCCATCACCGTCGAGATCGTCAAACGCCAGCCCGAGCGACTTCCCCACCGGCACGCCGGTGGCGGCATTGCGGACACGGATCGCCGCGTCCGCGGACGTATCGGTGAATCTCCCCGCGCCGTCATTGCGCCAGAGGCGCGGGAAGGCGCCACCGAAGTTTTGCGGGCGCCCATAGGCCCGGCCGCCACCGACGAGGCGGAAGTCCTGAGCGCGGTCGATGTCGCGCGACCAGGCGACGTAGTTGCACACGAAGAGATCAAGATCGCCGTCGCGGTCTGCATCGAACCAGCCACAACTCGGCCCCCACTAGCCCGCGTCCCCCGCCACGCCGGCGACAGCGGTGACAACGGCGAATCTCACCCCGCCGAGAGTGCGAAAGAGGCGGTCGGGCCCGACGGCACTCACGAACAGGTCCCGCCGGCCGTCGGCGTCAAAATCGCCCACGGCGACGCCGGTGCCGTAGAAGGGGACGTCGAGCCCGGAGCCGGCGGTGATGTCGCGGAACGTTCCCGTGCCATCGTTGTCATAGAGCTTCATCGTCGGCGCCGGCTGCGGGGTCTCCCGCTCGTCCCAGGGCCAGCGCGATCCCTGGACAAGAAGCAGATCCTGATCGCCGTCGCCATCGTGATCGAAGAACGCGCACCCGCCCCCCATCGTCTCGGGGAGGAGCTTCTCGCCGGCCGCGCCGTTCTCATGAACGAAGTCGATGCCGGCGGCCGCCGTGATGTCGGTGAACGGCATGGCCGGCATCACGACCTTCGGCTTCTCGCGGCCAGAGGGGAGCGCGAGCTTCGCTTCCCGTGGCGCCGGAGGGGGGGATTTGAGCCCCAACCGCCACGCAACCAGGCCGCCGCCGACGGCCACCGCGACGATCAGCGCCAGCGACCTCCAGAACGCCTTGCCGATCACGGCATCGTCGCGTTCCTCGATGTCGTCATCGGGTCTCGAACCGCTCTGTCGCGTTGCCATCGGGATCCCCGTCTCTCTCGTTGCCTGCGCCGTCGAACCAATCCTCAGGAGCCGGCCCCGTCCTCCGGCCGCGTCTGCGGCACGACGCTGACCTCGTCGAGCGCCTCGTCCCGCCCGCCGCCCCCGATCTCGCCAGAGACCTCCCGGCCATCGGCCGTCGCTCCCTCCTCGGGAAGCTCGGGCGCCCCCGGCCGCTGGAGCGGATAGATCACGAGCGTCTCGGCGGCGAAGTTCGCCGCCGGATACTTCTCCCGTGCCAGCGAAACTGCCCGGTCGGCGGCATTGTCGTCGAGCTTGTAACGCTCGTGAAGCATCCGGTGTTCGTCCGACTTCTCCCGATTGCCGAGCTGACCGTGGATCAGCTGGAGGTTGTAGTGGGCGGCGACGTTCTCCGAGTCGAGGAGGAGCGTCATCTCGAACTGCCGCGCCGCCTCCTCGAGGACCGCGCGGCGGGCGTCGGCCGCATCGGCACCGCGGAACTGGCTCGCCCGGTCGTAGAGCGTCAGCCCGAGAAGGTTGCGAACCTCGTAATCCTTGCTGAAGTCGAAGCCGCGCTTCCGCATCTCCTCGGTCCGGTCTTCGAGAACCTTGCGGAAGCTCGCCTCGGCCTCGTCGAGCCGGCCCTGCTGGCGGTTGACGAGCCCCGACAGCCAGGCCACCGTCCATGGGGGCGCGGCCGGGGCAGAGTGCGCCGCGGCGCGCTCGAGTGCCGCCGCCGCCTCGTCAACCCGTCCCTCCTCGAAGTAGACCCGGCCGAGGTTCAACGGCCCGTCGTAGCGGCCGAGCTTCTCCACTTCAAGAAAGGCCTCTTCGGCCTGTCGCAGTTCGGCCTTCCCCTTGATGAGCAGACCGATGCCGTAATCGTTCCACCGCTCCCACGCCGGAATCTTCCGTTCCGCGGCGGCGGCGATCGACGTCGCCGAGCCGGCGACCGGGAACGTCACTTCGTCTTCCGCCATCGTCACGATCGGCAGATCGTCGACGTACGGCTCTCCCGCCACATGCCCACGGAGCGGGTCATCCCCCGGCAGCGCCTTGTCGGCGACAAACCGCATGTATTCGGCATCAAACTTCCGATAGCGGAGCTTGACGTTCACCGTCACCGGCTCCGTCACGTCCGCAGGCAGCGCAAAGCCGTAGTGGACCGTCCAGCCCGCTCCCGGCGGGATCTGGTGGTTGTAGAGGGGCACGAAGATGTCCTGGGGGTTGCGCCGGTTGATCCGGTTCCCCTCGCGGTCGAGCATGAAGATGTTGATGAAGTGGGAGTAGCGATCGACCTCCTTCCCCTTCGCTGGATCGATGCCTCCGCTGCGACCGATCACCCTGTTTCCGGAGGTGACGGTGACGTCGAGCCAGACTTCGTTGGAGTCGGCGGTGCCTTGAGTGAACAGATGGCCCAGCTTGAGCGTCCGGATCACCGTCTCGAGGAGGTACGGCTTCCCCGGCTCGAGCGTCGGCACCTCAGGGCGGAGCGGCGCGTGGAGCCTCCCCTCGATCCCGGCGCCATCGCGGATCCCGAAGATGTCGACCCGGGTAATGTCCTTGAGAAACTTCGCGTGGGCCTCGACCATGTCGTCGCGGTCCTTGAGCCACGCCAACCCCGTGTTCGCGGCCGGGAAGAGGTGATCGTGGACCGTGAGCCGGCCACTGTCGTCATACAGCCGGGCACCGAAATCGGCCGAGTCCTTCAGCGGCATGTGGCAAGACGCGCAGCTCTCCTTCGCCTGGGGCGGGTAATAGAAGCTCCGCGCTCCATGCCCGGACACGCCGGAGAGGAGGAACGGATCGTAATGGTTTTGGCCACGGAGGAACTCCTTGTAAGCCGTGAGTTCCTTGGGGAGGTGGACTTTGTGGCAGGAGGAGCAGAACTCGGCATCGCGGTGGAAGTCCTTCAGAAAGGTCTTCTTGTGCATCGCCGGCTTCGCCTTGACGAGCTGGTTGTTGACCCATTGGAGGAGCGTGTTCTCACTCTTCGCAAAGGGGTAATGAATCGGCTCGTCGATCGTGTAGTCGGCATTCCCCTTCGTGCTGTTGATGTGCGTGATCGCATGGCAGACGGTGCAGGTGATGCCGGCGTGGGCCGTCGGGTGGTTGACGTCGTCGTAGTCCTTGTCGTCGAAAGCGCCGCTGTAGAACGGCACCGGATCGTGGCAGCCGGCACACCACCGAGCCGCCTTCACGCTCCCGTCCCGCTCGAGGGAGACGAGCCTCGTCTCGCGAACGCTCGCCAGGTAGGCGGGGTTGTTGAAGCTCGAGAAGTGGTGGCTGCTCCCCTCCCAGCCCGCGTGGACGTCGGCGTGGCACTTCTTGCAGTAGTTGTCCATCATGAGCGTGTCGGCGGGGATGTAGTTGCCGGTGGCGGTGCGGGCCAGCGACGGCTCGAAGTATTGCTTCCCCTCCTCCGGTCCCTTGGCATTCCAGTGACGCGGATCCTGGGCATGGAGGAACACCATCAGCCCGATCGCGGCCGCCACCACGCCGGCGTACGTCAGCCCCATTCGCCACTTGATCTTTGGGCCCACCAACCGGTGGAGCCAGTAGAGCCATGCCGCCACCAGCGGTGCCGCGACGTGCGCCCAGTAGGTGGCCTGCGTGAGGAGCGGCGTCCGCGCCCCGGTGTTTGTCGCCCGCAGCCCCAACAGCAATCCCCCCGAGACGAGGACGACCAGCGACGCCACGAAGAGGGCGTAGCCGACGCGGACCGCCCGGCGGTTCTTTCGGTTCTTCGTGTTGAGCATGTGGACGACGCCGAAGACGACAAACGGCGCCACGAACACGAACCCGAGGACGAGGTGGACGAGGAACATCCACTGATAGAGCCAGTTTTGATACGTCTCGCCAGAGCCCCATTCGAGGAACGTGATCGCGGCGAGGTAGGCCGAATTGGCGCCGATCACGGCAAGCAAGCCGAGAACGACGTTGAGGAGGATGCGGAGCCGCGGGCCAATCGCCGGCACATGGGCTTTTCGCGGCGGGCGCGGGGAGGTCGTGACGGCGTCGGGGGCCATGGAACGAGGTCCTCTTCGTGAAGCGGGCGGAGGCAGGCGGGCGACAAGGGCAGCCCCCCGAATCCGGCGGCACTCGGCCACCGAGAAGAGGGGAGGGGCCCACGGAATCCCCGCCTCCATCCCGACCGTTCTTCCCCGGGATGACCGGGGGAGCCAACGGACGATTGGAGCGGGGCGCCTGATCAACCGCCGGTCACGCCCCTCTGCGGGGCTTCTCGGACAACGGTGGCAAACCGGGCGACGTCAGGCCTGGAGAGAAGCCCGCCTCGGAGGACGGATCGGCACCGCAGCGATCACGGCTAGCGGCTTGGAATCGTTCGCGGCAGGAAAGGGACGACCGACGTCCCGACGGCCGAGGGACGCCAAGGCAACGGCATCGGCAGGGTCAGGACGGGGAGCGTCGGCCGAGACGTCTTGCGGCAGCACCGGCACGAAGGGAACACCGCGGCAGGCCGGGCCGTCGCAGTGGGGCAGACGCGGGGCCTGGGAACCGACCGGCGCGGCAGCGGCTTCCCCCCCGGTCTCGATCGCGTCCGCAGAATCTGCCGATCGGTGACCGGCCAGCCAATCGCCGCAGCTCGCCTCGGCTCCGCTGCATCCCAGGTGGAGGGCGGCGAGCGCCACCAGCAGGCCGATAAGTCGGCCCACTGCGAATCGCGATGCGAGGGTAGCGACGACACGACACATGGGACAAAAACCCGGGATCAAGCTGGGACCACCGACTCCCTGAAAACCCCCTTGGACAGATAGGACCCCGTCCTCAGGAACTGTAGACCGCCCCGCAGGATGCGTCAACGAAAGCACCGCGGGGCGCCGGATTCACTGTGCAGCCTGGTGCAGGGGGGTCAGC
>CAJAYZ010000821.1 GCA_903949225.1 uncultured Planctomycetaceae bacterium | reverse complement strand
GGCTTTCGTAGTGCTCAGGACGTCGTTCTTGAAGAACACGGTTCGTCAACGGCCGCTCCGAGGGCCCGCCTACGACAGTATTCTGCCGGCCCACAGTTCCAGGAAGAACTGTCGCCAGGGGACGATCCGGATGCCGTCGACGACCCGTTCGGCGGCCTCGTTGCAGACCACGATCGCAAGCCTAGGGCAGTGCGTCTCGCCGAACAGTCGTAGCCCCCGCAGGTAGCGATCGTCCACTCGGGATCGAATTCCATTCTGGTTGCACCAAAATGGAACGTATTCCCGTTTGGTAAGCAGACCAACCATGAAAAAAAGCCCTCTGGGAGGATTGGCCCACAAGACCACGAATCGCTCCCTCCCGGCCCGCAGGCCGCTCAAGCCCAGCACGGGCTCGCTGGATCTCGTGCTTGGCTATCGCCCGCTTTCGGGGTCGATCCGGGCCGTCCACCCCTCCGTTCCGCGAGCGAGGAGGAGCGACCGCGTCGACGTGTCTCCGACAAGCCGCACGTGAATGCGTTCTCGAGGGGCACCCTCGGTAGTGCCCTCGAGCGCCGGCTCGTACGTTCCCCCGTCGATCCGCCGGGCGAAGCCCCGCCCGCTGGAGACTTCTCCCGCCAGATGATCGAGCCAGGCGAGGCGATGGGGAGCAATCGCCACGGCCGCCACCGCCGGGCCAGCAGGTGACGGGATCTCGGCGAGCCGCCAAGTGCGGCAGGCCTCCCCCCCTTCAAGGAGAAGGTCGAAGTGCCGCCCCGCGGGGTCGTCGGGGGCGCCGGTGTGTTCGAGCAGAATGAATCGCGGCATGGGAAGAGTGTCTCACGCTGCGGAGGCCCTGTCGAACCGCCAGGAGGGAGGAGATGAGGCCGGATCACGGCGCCGGTCACGGCTCGGCGGGATTCGTCGCGACCACGAGCGGCGTCGAAGACGACGCCGTCTCTCCGATCCGGGCCGGGCCACGGCGAGGGCTGGTTTTGGCGAGGGCGCGTTGTCGGGCAAACATCTCCCCCTGCCTCCGGCCGTGAATCCGCACAACGCCATCGGCGCCTGAGGTTGCCATCAGCCGGCCGTCGGGGCTCACGGCGGCAGCCCTGATCGTGAGGGAATGGCTCTTCGCGACGACGAGCGTTGACGCCCGCGCATGGTCCCAGAGCCGCACCGTCCCGTCGGCTCCACCGAGGATCAGCCGCGCACCGTCGGGTGAGAAAACCGCCGCTGCGGTCTGCACGTTGTGCCCCGGCAGTTTCGCCGCCAGACTCCAGTCGGAGGTGTTCCAAAGCTGGGTTGTCGGGATGCCATGGGTGGTGGCGAGCCTGGTGCCGTCAGGGTTGAAGACCACCGACCGCACCTGGCCCAGCCCGGTGGGAAGACGCTCGAGGAGGGTGCCCAGCCGAGGATCGTGGATCGTCACGATGCCGCTGGAGTGGCCGGCGGCGAGAATCGCGCCGTCCCTTCCGAACGCCACATCCACCACCCCACCTTGACCGCAGTCGCAGACAGACACCGAACCACCGTCGTCGAGGCGCCACACACGCACCGTGCCGCCGGCCGATCCGGTGGCGGCGAGCCTGCCGTCGGGGCTCGTCGCCACACAG
>CAJAYZ010000820.1 GCA_903949225.1 uncultured Planctomycetaceae bacterium | reverse complement strand
GAGCATCGCAAGGTGCTCGGCTCGGTTTTTTTGATGCCACTGAGTGGCGAGCGAAGTTGCCTCTGCCCGCGCGTCGATCGATGCGTCAGACGTCGCTTCCCTGCTGGCCTCGAGAGCGGGCGAGTGCTGCACGGCCGAGGAGGATCTGCCCAAGCGCGATCCCGCCGTCATTCGGCGGCACGATCCGGTGGCCGAAGGGCTCGTAGCCGGCGGCTGCAAGGCACGAAAACGCCTCCTCGACAAGCAGCGCGTTTTGAAACACGCCGCCGGTGAGGCCGACAGCGAGCGGCCGCTCACCCTCCGGTGAATCACCCACCGCCCCTGCCACCGCGACGATCATCTCCGCGACGGCGCGGTGAAACCCGGCGGCCAGATCGCGCGGCGGGACGCCGGCACGAAGGTCGGCAACGATCCCCTTGAGAAGCGCCTCCCAGCCGATGCGGAACGTGCCCCCCGCCAACGGTTGAATCGTGAACGGATGAACGCGGGGCTGGGCGAGCGGATCGAGCCCGAGCCCCTCGAGCGCCATCGCCGCCTCCCCTTCATGATCGATCGACTGCCTGAGGCCGAGGAGCGCAGCCACCCCGTCGAAGAGCCGCCCCATGCTCGTCGTGATCACCGTGGCGAGGCGCCGGTCGAGCTGCCGGCGGAGGATCAGCGCAGCCGGGCCGGCGGCCTGCACGGGCGCAAGCGACGCATCCCAGGGGATACCGGCCTCGTAAAGGAGCGCAAGCGCCGTCCGCCACGGATGACGGATGCACGCTTCGCCACCGGGGAGGAGAAAGGGGGCGAGCCGGGCACACGGCCGCAGGCCCGAGACCGCGCCCCCGACGGCAGCATCGCTGTCGGCGCCCACAAAAAACTCCGAGCCGGCGATGGAGCCGTCGGAACAGAAGCCGGTGCCGTCGAAGGCGGCGATGAGCGTGGGACCGGCGACGGGCTCGCGGTGGGTGGCGTGGCGATCGGCAAGGAGGGCAGCGGCGTGGGCCTGATGGTGTTGGATCTGAAGGAGGGGAACGCCGAGCTCGATGGCGAGCTTCCGGGCAAGCGCCGTGGAGAGATAGCCGGGATGGAGGTCGGCGGCGATCGCCGCGGGGCGGACGGCAAACAGGGCGAGGAGATGGCGGGCGGTGCGTTCGAGGGTGGCAAGCGCCGCGGGGCTCGTGACGTCGCCGACATGCTGGCTCATCCAGGCGTGGCGACCGTGGGCGACACAGAGCGTCGCCTTGAGCTCGCCACCGATGGCGAGGAGATCGGGGCCGTCGTCGGCTAAGGGAACAGGCAGCGGCGCGTAGCCGCGCGAGCGGCGGAGGGGGAGGAGGTGGCCAGCGGCAAGCCGGACGACGGAGTCGTCGCAGGGAAAATGAATGGGGCGGTCGTGAAGGAGAAGGCCGTCGACGATGGGCCCGAGGTGATCGATGGCGGCGGCATTGTCGTATTCGATCGGGGCGCCTGCGACGTTGCCGGAAGTGATCACAAGCGCCGGCATCGGCCGGCCGTCGGCGGCATCGAGAAGGAGGGCATGGAGCGGGAAGGCGGGGAGCATGACGCCGACATGAGCGATCCCCGCGGCCACGGCCTCGGCAAGCGGGGCGCCTGCCGCAAGCGCCGCCCCATCCCCACGCTTGGCCAGCAGCACGATCGGCCGCTCGGGGCTCTCGAGGAGCCGACGCTCGGCCGCCGAGAGGCTGGCAAAGGCGGTGCACTCTTCGGCTGAGGCAACGATCACAGCCAGCGGCTTCGAGGGGCGGTGTTTCCGAGATCGCAGCAGGGCGACCGCGGCGGGATTCGTGGCATCGCAGACAAGATGGAATCCCCCCACCCCCTTCACGGCAAGGATCGAGCCAGAGCGGAGGGAAGCACGCGCGGCGCGGATCGCGTCGTCGCTGCCGCCACGGGCCGGCGCGGGCCTCACCGCTCCAGCTTCGGGGCCGGCGTCAAAGCAGACCACCGGCCCACAGGCCGGGCAGCCGATCGGCTGGGCATGAAAGCGGCGATCGGCCGGATCGGCATACTCCCGGGCGCAGTCGGGGCAGAGAGGAAAGGAGGCGAGCGTCGTCGTCGCCCGGTCGTAGGGGAGCGCACGGATGACGGTAAAACGCGGGCCGCAGTCGGTGCAGTTGGCAAACGGATGGCGATGTCGCCGGTTCGAGGGATCGTGGATCTCAGCCAGACAGACCGCGCAGGG
>CAJAYZ010000819.1 GCA_903949225.1 uncultured Planctomycetaceae bacterium | reverse complement strand
GGGTCATGCCGGCCAGCGCGAAGTAGCCGGGGAGGCCGTGCGGCGCCTGCCGCTCGTGCCAGGCGACCGAGCCCATGCTGGGGTGGAAGCTGACAAACGCACCGCAGCCGACCGGGATCCGCGGCGGGGCGCCCGTCATCATGTAATGGTTGCCGGCGCCGTGGTTGCCCTGGTTGTGGCACACCGAACGGATGACAGCGAACTTGTCGGCGATTTTCGCCAGCTCCGTCATGTGCTCGGAGAACTGGATCCCCGGCACGCTCGTCGAGATCGGCGAAAACTCACCGCGGATCTCGGCCGGGGCATCGGGCTTCGGATCGAAGGTTTCAAAGTGCGTCGGGCCGCCGTCCATCCAGATGAGGATGCAGTTGGAGGGGGCACGGCCGGCCGGATCGGCTGCCCGCGCTTCGCGGACGAGGCGGAAGAGATCGAGAAAGCTCCCCCCGGCAAGGCCGCCGATGCCGAGTTGCACCCCGCGGCGCCGGCTCATCGGCCGCGCCCACCAGGGATGATTGGTGTCTCGGGAATCGTGGTTGGCCATGAAACGTACCTCTGCAGGAAAACCGGCGGCTGACGATCAGTCCTTCGATCAATCCTTCGATCAATCTTTGAAGACGAACTCGGGCGAATTGATGAGCGACCAGAGTATGTCTTCGGTCACCTGCCGGCGAGATCGTCCTTCACGGGCGAACAGCGCCACCAGCGGCTCGCGCTCCGACGACGTCGGAAACCGGGTGTAGCAGGCGAGATAGAGCTCCTCGACGATGCGATCCGGAGGGAGCTCGGAGGCCGCAAGCGTCGCGGCCCGGCTTGAGTCAGCGGCGATCTTCCCCTCGATGGCGGTGCTGTTCATGAGATGGAGCGCCTGAACGACCGTGGCGTCGGGATCGCGCTGGCAGGGGGGATCCTGATTGGGATCGGGGCGACCGAAGACGTCGAGAAACGTCGCCGGCGTGCGGTGGGTCCAGAGCTGGGTGGCCCGCGACTCCTCCGGGAGGCCGGCGTAGGAAGTCGGCACGCCGGTGACGTCGTCGATGGCGTCGGCGAGAACCTCGGCGCGGAGCCGCTGCCGGTAGTGGCGGGAGAAGTTGCGGAAGTCGCCGGCGTTGGTGGCGTTGGGAAGGCTCGAGCGATCCCACACCGCCGAGCGGATGATCGTGGCGAGGAGTTTTTTCTGGTCGCTGCCCCCGGCGCGAAACTCGGCGACGAGGGCATCGAGGAGGGCCGGGTTTGTGGGGGGATTGGTGGCCCGAAAGTCGTCGATCGGATCGACGATGCCGACGCCAAACAGATCCCCCCAGATCCGGTTGACGGCGGCGCGGTGGAAGAAGGGGTTGTCGTGGGCGGTGAGCCAGTCGACGAGCGCCACACGCGGATCGTCGCCGGCAGGGATCTCAAGCGCCGTGCCAAACAGCGGCGTTGGCGCAAGGACAATGCCTGAGAGGGGATGACGGACCTCCCCCGACTCGCCGACGGTGACGATCTCCTCGCCGCCGGAGATCGGTGGGGAGAGACCGGTGCCACGGTAGGCGACGCGGCTGAAGAACGCGGCAAGGGAATAGAAATCCTTCTGGCCGTAGACCTCGAAGGGATGCTGGTGGCACTTCGCACATTCGAGGCGCACGCCCAAGAAGAGCTGGCTGACGAGGGTCACGATCTCGTCGGGGGAGCGGCGGTCGCGGAAGACCGTCGTGGCGCCGTCGCGCCAGGTGCTCCCCGTCGCCGTCAGCAGCCGGCGGACAAACTCGTCGTAGGGGAGATTCTCCCGGAAGCTGTCGCGGAGGAAGGTGTCGAGGGACAGGGTCGCCTTGATGCCGACGCGGTAGGGATTGGGGCGGAGGAGATCGGCCCACTTGTTGGCCTGAAAGTCGGCATACTCCGAGCGGTCCAAAAGCGCCGCCACGAGCTTCTCGCGCTTCGCCGGATCGGGGTCGGCAAGGTATGCGCGGGCCTCGTCGGGAGTAGGGAGGCGGCCGATGAGATCGAGGCTCGCGCGCCGCAGCAGCGTGCTCTCCGCCGCCTGCTCGCTGGGGAGGATGTTCATCGCGGCGAGCTTCAGCCACACCGGCTCGTCGAGCGGCGTGGGGCGGGGGAGGGCGGCGACCGCGGCCGCGTCGATGCTCCCGGGTGGGACGACGCCTGTGCTCCAGGTGGCGATGCTGCCGACATAGCGGGCCATGATCGTCCCCTCGCCGGCAAAGGCCCCGGCGCGGACCTGGCCGTCGGCGGCATCGAGGACGGCCGGCTCACCGGCATGCCAGGCGCTGGTGGCGGTGACGTCGCGCGTCGCACCGTCGGAGTAGTGGGCGGTGACCTTCAGGTCGAGACTTTCGCCGGGGGCAAGGGGCCGGGGCGCGGGCGACAGCGAGATCCGCTCGAGCTTCGGGTCGTCGGGCCCCGCCTTCGGCGTCCCCTGCTCGATCCAGCGAACGAGCGTGCGGACATCCTCACCGTCGGGATCGAGTCTCTTCCCGCCCCCATGAGGAACAGCTCCTGTCCCTTTTTGGATGAGGAGGCTTTCCAGCGGCGAGGCGGGGGCGAGGCGACGGCCGCGCGCGGCGGAGACGATCGAGGCATGATCGAAGGCGGGATCGAAGGCGAAGAGCGACAGAGCGAAGCCGTTTTGCCCCCCCGACTTCCCGTGGCAGCCGCCGCTGTTGCAGCCGCGGACGGTGAGGATTGGCTCGATGTCGGTCTCGAAGAGGATCAGGTCGGCCGCGGGCTGGGGGCCGGGATCGGCGGCGCTGACCGCCGAGACGCCGGCGCCGAGTAGCACCAGCCAAAGAATGCTCGTGGCGACGGCCCGCAGCAGCAGGGTCGACCTCGGGGCACGGCAGTGGTTGGCGGGCGTGGGCATCGGCGTTCCAATTCCCCCAAGGAACCGAGCCTTTAAGTCTACCCTCTCATCGGCTGCTGACCGTGGCCCCGCTCATCGCAGGTCTTCGCCGCAAGAAAAAGCCGAATTCACCGCAACTGCCATGTCAAAACCCTTCCACCACGGCCCGATCGAGCTTGTCGACTGCGAGGTCCATGGCCGTGGCTCGGGGGCGGAACTGTTTGTCGTCGAGGGGGAATCGGCGGCCCTGGCCGTGGCCCGCGTCCGCGATCCCCGCTTTCAGGCCGTACTCCCGATGCAGGGGAAGCCGCTCAATGCGGTGAAGGCGACGCCGCGCCGCGTCGCCGCGCAGCCGCTGTTCCGGGAGTTGACCGCGGCCCTCGGCACGGGGATGGGGGCCGATTTCCAGGGCGACAGCCTCCGCTTCGAGCGGATCTTGATCCTCACCGACCCCGACGCCGACGGGATCCACTGCGGCGTCCTCCTCCTCGCCTTCCTTCATCGGTTTCTCCGCCCCCTCCTCGTCGCGGCGGGGCCCGGCCCCGGGCGGGTGGGATGGGTGCGGGCACCCTGGGGGGAGGTGATGCCGGCCGCCGGGGGGAAGGCGATCGTGGCCCATTCCGAGGAGGGCTTGGTCGCTCTGGCGGAGGAGGTTCGCCGGGAGCAGCCGGTGACCGTGCGTCGATTCCGCGGCCTGGCGGCCATCGACAGCGAACTTCTCGCCCGCCACTGCGTTCAACCTCAGGGTCGCCGGGTCGACAGGATGGATGCCGGGCAGGTCGAGGGGATGCTCGCGATGCTGGCGGCGGCGGGGGTGGAAGGGGTCAATGAGGTAAGTGAATAGTTTTTTTCGATGGCTGCGGAGGTGTCCTTTCGTTGACTCGAGGCTAGGCCCTCTCTATCTTCGAACTTGGGGAAGCCTTGGTGGGGCCCGCCCCTCGTCGTCGCCCATGGCGGGAAATTGTGCCCGAGGGTCGTGCTGGAAAATAGGAAGCCAAATCATGCAGCGCCGTGCGCCCCACATGTCGGCCCGGACCGCGGGCTTCACGCTCGTCGAGCTCCTCGTCGTGATCGCGATCATCGGGACGCTCATCGGGCTCCTGTTGCCGGCTGTTCAAGCCGCTCGCGAGAGCGCCCGGGCGACGAGCTGCCGCAACAACTTCAAGCAGATCGGCCTCTCGCTCCACCACTATCACGATCACACCCGCCGCTTCCCGTCCGGCTGGACCGGCGTCGCCCGGCCCGTTGGCGATGCCACCGATGAACTTCCCGGCTGGGGCTGGGCGAGTGAACTGCTCCCCCAAATCGAGCAGTCGAGCCTCTTCGACCGGATCGATCGCCGCCGGCCGGTGTTTGATCCGGCCAACTCGGCCCTCCATGCCGACGTCCGCAAGGCGTTCATTCCGCCGTATGTCTGTGCCTCCGACACCCGCGGCCCGACCGAGGGAGATGGCTTCTTCGCGATCAGCGCCGACGACGGCGACCACGATCACGAGGAGGAGGAGGAGCAATACGGGGAGAAGGTCGACGGCGCTCCCCTCGCGCCGCTGTGTGACGTGGGGAAGTCGAACTATGTCGGTGTCTTCGGCACCTTCGAAGTCGATGAGTACCCGGCTGCCGGCGACGGAATGTTCTTCCGCAACAGCCGCCTCGGCATGAAGGACATCCTCGATGGCTCGAGCAAGACGCTCGTCGTCGGCGAACGGAAGTCGAAGCTTGGCGGTAGCACCTGGACAGGCGTCATTCTCGGCGCGAAGGCCTCCCTG
Organism: uncultured Planctomycetaceae bacterium; assembly: GCA_903949225.1. Taxonomy (GTDB): domain Bacteria; phylum Planctomycetota; class Planctomycetia; order Pirellulales; family UBA1268; genus QWOP01. The sequence goes on along the minus strand of CAJAYZ010000819.1, from coordinate 1,070 downwards.
CCGCGGGTCGTCGGCGTGGCCGATCATTCCCCCAACGATCCCCACCACCACTTCGACGACTTCACGAGCAACCATCCCGCCGGGGTCAATTTTCTCCTCGGAGATGCCTCCGTCCGTCGTTTTGACGACTCGATCGACGTCTCGGTTTTCAAGGCCCTCTGCACCAGGGCCGGCAGCGAATCGGCTGCGATTCCCGACTGAAGCCGGTTTTCTGCGGGGGCCCGGCGGCCGGTTGAGCCATGGTTGCCTTTTTTCGCTCCCCCGTTACAACCGCCCCGCCGCTGCGGTTTCACTCTCGTGGACTTGTTCCGTCCCCGAGGAGTTAGCCGTGATCGCCCCGGCCAAGATCCGTCGTCCGTCGAAGAGTCGAGTCGCTCCCCCTGCTCCGGCCGCGGTCGAACGTCGTCCAGACGCGGCCGCGACCGAGGAGCGGCGGGCCGCTCTCCGGGCCCGGCGTCAAGCTTTTTTCGCCCGCAAGATCGACTTCATCCCCTGCCGGCAGTTTCTCGCCCCCGAGGCCGAGGCCCTTGCTTCGACCCCCCCGCCGAGCGCCCCGGCCCGACCTGCTCCAGAGCCCTCCGGCCGGATCGATTCCTATCTGGCCGGGCTCTACGAGACGCGTCTCCTTTCCAGGGATGAGGAGCAATTTCACTTCCGGCGGATGAACTGGCTCCGCTTCCGCGCTGCCACCGAGCGCGGTCGGCTCGACGAGAAGCGGGCCACCGCCCGGCAGATCGATGCGGTCGAAGCGCTCCTCTCGGCTTCGGAGGTCGAGCGGACGATCCTGATCACGTCGAACCTCCGTCTCGTCGTCTCGATCGCGAAGAAGTTCGTCACTGTCGATGACCTCTTCGACGAACTCGTGGCCGAGGGGAACGTCGCTCTCATGAGGGCGGTCGACAAGTTCAACTTCGCCCTTGGCAATCGCTTCAGCACCTACGCCACCTACGCCATCCAGCGGCACTTCTTCCGCATCTCCCATCGGGGGCGGCAGCAGCGGCGCCGGTTCACGCCGGCCGATGAGTCGCTCCGCTCCGTGCCCGCGGCCGAGCCCGCCCAAGGCTGCAATT
>CAJAYZ010000818.1 GCA_903949225.1 uncultured Planctomycetaceae bacterium | reverse complement strand
CGTACGAATCCATCATAAAGGGGAGGCGGACTCCCGACAGGAGGGGAGGACAGCGGCTGCTCTGAAGTCACCCTCAATCAGCCCGCCAGGAGGGGTGGCCCGTGGCCTGGGAGCCGGCGTTGCAGGCAAGCGCAGCCATGGATGGCGTAGCGCCGCCGGCACCCGAGTGAAGCTTTGGCCGGGAAGGCCAAAGCGAAAGTCCGGCGACAGGGCACGGGCGAACCCGACCTGCCGCTGGGGCCTGCAGCACCAAGCAAGCAGGCAACGCCCAGCCACAACCCGCAGCCGCCCCGGCGGCAACCCTCCTGGGCGCCTTCCTGGCGACTCCCTTGTCGACGCCGACGAAGAAGCTGAACACAAGTGAGAGCATCGCCATCGCGAAGATGTTGAGAAACAACTGGCTCAAGAAGACGAGCATCCCGACCCGGAAGTGGATCTTCCAGAGCAGCACCTGGACGGTCCCACCGGCGCAGAGGGCGAAGAGGACGGGGAGATAGCGGATCAGCGGCACGTAGCCGAGGACATGCCACTTCAGCCCCATCGGTTCGCGGAGCCAGGTGAGATAGGTGTAGTTGGGGGGGAAAGCGATGCCGAGACGCGGATCCTGCATGAGCCGGGCGAAGCCGTAACCGGAGAGGTCGTACACGAAGAAGACGGTGAGCCAGATCGCGAACACGGTCTTCACGGCAGCGAGGATCGTCCCCGGACCCTCCTCCGTCCAGAAGGCTGTGGTGCGCAGGAGGATGAAGACGGCGATCGGGAGCATGAGCAGCCAGAAGAGGATCGGCAGGAAGCTCGTGTGTTCGATCGACTGGATCATGCCGCACCTCGTGCCGGGGGAGAGAGCCATCATGCAAAAGAAAAGCGGACCAAGAGGGCCTTCAGCCCTGATATGGGGTCGATGAGGCGGCGTCCCGGGAATGCCACGAGGATTCTCCTGGGGTCATCCCAGGCCCCGGCCCAGCCGCAGTCTGCCAGTGCCCCGTCCCCGGCGCCACTCGAGCAAGTCATTGGGATACTCTGTTGGGCGCGTCCTGTCGTGCTTCGATACCGCTCCAGCAACTGATCTTATGCCCCTCCTCCAACGCGGCCTCCGTTCCGCAGCCATCGGTCTCGCCCTACTCTTCGGAGCCTTCCGCGCGTCGGCTGCCGATCCGGCGCCGGTCGTCGTTGCCGATTTCACGATGCCTGATCACCGCTGGCATGCCAACGGCTCGATCGGCGGGCTCGACAGCGGGGCCGATGGGCTGTCGATGATCTGCCGCGGTGAGGATCCCTATCTCGTTGGGCCGGTCGTCGACGTTCCCCTCCCTTCCGGTGCGCGGAAGCTGCTCCTCGAGCTCGAAGGCACCGCGGCGGGGGATATCCGTTGTTACGCCGCGGCCGAAGGGAAGGATTTCGCCGAAGTGGGGGCGGTAAACCTTGTCGCCGACGGCACAGGCAGGTTTCGGGGGGTGATCCCCGCGCTTGGCGAGCGGATCCGTTTCCGGCTCGATCCTCCCGACGGCGCCGCCCCAGTCCGCCTCCGTCGGCTCGTCGCCATTCCCTTGATCCCGCTCGCACCGGCCGCGGCCGCCGGCAAGCCGGCGCCGATCGCCATCCCGGACGACGCCCTGATAGTGAAGCAAGGGGCGGTGAGCGTGGCCCACGACCCCCGCCGTTGGAATGCGCTGTCGATCTCGATCGGTGGCCGGCGGATGGCCGACAGCAATCCCACCGAAGTGTTCTTCTGTCGGAGGGAGGATCAGGGGATCCCGGTTGACCCCGGCGCCGGGAGCCTCGAGTCGCGGGTGACCTCTGAGGGGATCGAGATCCTGGCCTCCGTGCGCGAGGCGGGCGCCGGGGCCGACGCCGCCACCTGGCGATTCACCCGGAAGATCTCCGCGGCCGAGCGCGGCGTGAACATCGAGACGAGCGTCAAGGTCGACCGGCCGCGCGAGCTGATCCATTTGCCATGGCTCACGCTTTTTGCCGGTCGGGGGACGTTTGGGGCAGGCAAGTCGCAGGCGCTCCTGCCGGGGGTCGAATATCTCGATGACGAGCCCTCCTCGAACGAGAAGGAGATCCGGGGGCCAGCCGCCCAGCGGCAGCTCGTCGATCCCGCCAAAGTCTGCTTTCCATCCATGGTCCTCGTTGCCGACGGCCGGTGGCTGGCGGTTGACTGGGAGGCCGGGTCGGAGCCGGTCTCCCCACTCTTCGATTCCCCCGATCGGATGTTCGATTCCGGCGGCCACGTTCTCGGCCTCTGGGCGCCGGCGGCAGGGGCCTTCGAGCCGTTGCCGGCGCGCTTCGAAGGGGAACGAGACGTCTACCGTGGCGTGATGGTCGAGCCGGGCAAGCCGATGCGGCAGATCGCTACGATCCGCGGGGGGAGCGGCAACACGGTCCTTGCCGCGGTGGCCGAGCGCGTGCAGATCGGCGGCCTGCCGTCGCTGCCCGTGATCGATGCTGCCGGGGGGAACGACGGTGGCCTCGAAGCCGCCTGCCGGCTCCTCGCCCACGGCTGGCTCGATTCGTCCGCGCGCGATGGCACGACCTGGCGCCACGCCGTCTGGCAGGGGCGCTTCGCGGCGCAGCCCGCCGCCGACGCGCCGGCCTGCATGCTCTGGCTGGCCGCGCATGTCGGCGATGCGGCGCTCGCCGCGCGG
>CAJAYZ010000817.1 GCA_903949225.1 uncultured Planctomycetaceae bacterium | reverse complement strand
GACCTGTTCGTCACCGACTTCCAGCCCGATCTCCCCGTCCTCTTTCGCAACCTCGGGCGGGGGCAGTTCGAGGACGCCACCGCCGCCACCGCCGCCGGCAGCGGGGCGTGGCAATTCGTCACCTGGGGGACGGCAATGGCCGACTTCGACAACGACGGCCGGCGCGATCTGTTCCTCGCCTGCGGCCACCTCAACGACAACGTCGAGGCCTTCGACGACACCACCGCCTACCGCAACCACAACCTCCTCCTTCGCAACGTCGGCGGGAGATTCGTCGACGTCTCGGCCGCTGCCGGCCTCCACGACATCCCGCGCCACGCGGCCCGCGGCGTCGCCTGCGATGACCTCGACGACGACGGCGACCTCGATCTGGTGATCCTCAACTCGCGCGAGGCCCCCACGCTCCTGCGGAATCTCGACCGCGAGCGCGGTGGCACGAACCACTGGTGTCAGGTGCGCTTGCGCGGCCGGCAGGGGAACCGTGACGGCGTGGGGGCGAGGGTCATCCTCCACGCCGGAGACGAGACATTCGTCGACGAGGTCCACGCCGGCCGCGGCTACCAAGGGCATTTCGGCACCCGGCTCCACTTCGGCCTCGGCAACCGGGCGATCATCGACCGGATCGACGTCCGCTGGATCGGCGGCAGCACCGAAACCTTCACCGCCGTCCCGATCGACCGGCTCACGGAACTCACCGAGGGGAACGGCCAAGCCGTCGCCACGCCGGGCTCATCGTCGAAGCCTTGAGAACAATACGCCTTGAGAACAATACGGATCGAGAACCAAGGCTCGAAACCGGCGGCGCGAGTTCGCGCGGGCCGTCAGCGGGCGACCGGCACCGTCTCGGTCGCCGACGCGGTCCGCACCGGCTGGGCCTGTAGCCGGAGGCGATCGATGGCCGCGACGAGTTGCTGGTACTTCGTCTCGTCGAGCTCCCCCGAGATCACCCCTTGGGGGCGGCCGAAGGTGTCGATGACGAGGATGTTGGGGACGTCGGGGGCCATCCCGAAGGTCTTGGGCATCGTCCCCTTGAAGTCGAGCCACACCGGCACGTGCGGCGACTCCTTGCGGATCTGCGACCGGACCACCGGATACACCGCCTTGGGAATCTCGGGGAGGCAGGCGACGGCAACGGAATGGACGTTGGGAGTACGCGCCCCGGCCGGCCAGCCGGCGATTCCTGTCACCGGCTGACGCACCCAATCCGGCCCCTCGACCTTGGCGGCATTGGGGTGGAAGTGGACATGGAGCCGCTGGCCGATCTCGTGGGCCGCTTCGGCGCCGTTGCGGTCGGCATAGAGAAGGACGATCACGTCCCCGCGGAGGGCGGCGGTGTCGTGGGACTGACGGTGTTGATCCTCCATGACGAGGTTCACCGCCGGCGCGGCGGGAGCCGCGGCCTGGGGAATGGCGCGGGCCGGCCCGGCCGTCACTGGAGCCGGGGCCGCGGGAGCCCTCGGCGCGGGGGACTGGGCCTCGAGCCGCGGCGTTCCCAAAAACACCAGCCCGAGCAGGCAGGGGAAAGCGACAGGGAGGCGCGGCAGCATCATGGGGCACCGGGAGGGGGATTGGCGAGCGGGGGAGTGGGGGGATAGCAGGCAGGCGCGAGGAGGCACAAGATCGGTTCCCGGAGGCGAAGATCAGGCCGCGGCCCGCCGCGCGGAGCGGTCGGCCCCCGCACCGAAGTCGACCACGATGATCTCCTCGACGCCCCCTTCCTCCCCTGCCCCGTCCACGGAGTCGTCGGCGGCCGCCGCCGGCTCACGGTGGAGAAGGCGGAGCACCGCGGGGAGGAAGACCAGCGCCGTCACCGTGCAGGTCGTGACGCCGAGCGTGAGGAGCCTCCCGAGGCTCTCCAGGCCGCGGTGGCTGGCCACCATCAGGGCGCCGAATCCGAGGATCGTCGTCAGGGCGTCGACGAGGACGGAGTTGGCCGTCGACGGGCTGATCCGGTAGGGGCCGGGGCGTTCTAGCGAGTCATGGACGATGTGGACGCCGTAATCGACGGCGATCCCGAGCACGAGCGGAATGCCAATGAGGTTGGCGGGATTGAGGTCGATCCCCAGCAGGCCCATGAGGCCGAACGTCTGCCCCATGCCCATCGCCAGCGGGAGCGCGGCGAGAAGGGCATGGCGGAATGAGCGGAAGTCGAACCACAACACCGCGAGGATCACCAGGAGCGCCGAGATCGCCGCCTGCTCGTAGCTTCGCTTCATCTCCAGCGACGCCTCGTAGGCCTGGAGCGGGTTGCCGGTGGCCCGCGGATCGACGCCGCGGACATCGGTCACGAAGCGTTCCAGCGACTCGAAGTTCCAGATGTCGCCCCGGCCATAGACTTTGAGGAGGTGCTTGCCGCTCGATCCGACGAACCGCTCGACGAGGCTCGGGGGAAGATCCTCGAGCGCCGGGGGATCGGGATCGGAGACCGCGGCGAGGGCATGGAGCCGGCCGACGAGATCGCCGGCCGAGCGTTGCTGGAAGGTGGCGAGGGCCTGGTAGCAGTCGGCTGGGCCCATCTGCCGGAGCGAATCACGGACCCGCTCGAGATGCCAGGCCGTCCGCAGCGCCCCCGGCCGCTTCGAGGCTTCCGCCTGAGCCCAGGCGAGCGTCTCCCCGAGGGCATCGAGCCGATCAATGGGGATCTCCGGCGGCTGCTCAGGGAGCGTCGCCAGCCGCGTCCGGATCCGCTCGATGATCGGACGCTTCCGCTCCACGTCGGTCGGCACGAGCGAAGCGATCTCGTCGACCCGCTCGACCGTCGGGAGCAGGAGAAGCTGTTTCTTCCGTTCGAGAAGCTCCTCGCGGGTGTCGGCCATCGAGAGGGCATACCAGACGCTCTGATCGCATTCGGCGAGGAGCTTCTTCTCCACCTCCACGCTCTCCAGCCCCTCTGGCTGCATGTTGAGGAGGTTGTGGTCGTAGCGGAGATCATGGAGCCCCGACACGATCGCCAGCGTTGCTGCCAGGCCGGCCAGGGAGACGAAGCGGGGATGGCGCACCACCGGCTCGAGCCAGGTGTGCACCGGCACCGGCTCGGGAATGTGACGGCCGAGCGGGCCACGATCGACCAGCGCGATCACCGCGGGGAGGACGAGGAGCTCGGCCGCCGCACAGAGCATGATGCCGCCACCCGCAATGAGCCCCAACTCGGCAACGCCGACGAAGCTCGTCAGCGCCGCACAGAAGAACGCCACCGACGTCGTGATGGCGCCTGTGAGGATCCCCGGCCCGACCGCGGCGCTCGTCTCCAAGAGCGCCTCTGCACACTCGATTCCGCGGCGGCGGGCCTCGAGGTAGCGCCCCACGTAGTACGTGCCGTAATCGATGCCGACGCCGATCATCGTCACGGTGAAGGTGACACTGAGGATGTTGAGGTGGCCGACGGTAGCCGTGGCCCAGGCGAAGGCCCACGCCATCCCGATGACGAGCACGCCGTTGGCCATCAACGCGTGCCGGAAGCCGCCAAAGCCGGCGACGATGATGATCACCACGGCGGCCATCGAGAGCATGCTCGCCCAGACCATCGATTGCGCGCTCGCCCGCATCTCGTCGTCCTCCATCACCGGCAGCCCGGTGAGGCCGATCGACACGCCGGGATGGCGGTCCGCCACGCCGCGGATCAGCCGGCGAAGCTCGTCGGTGGCCTCCGACGCACCGGCAAAACCGGCGTTCGATTTGGCAAGGCGAAGGAGGACAAATCCCATCCGCCCCTCCTTGGCGAGGAGTTGGTCGCTGGAGAGATCGCGGAGCGTGGAGAGCGACGCAGGCATGCCGGGCCAGGGGGAGACGAAGTCCTCAGGCCCCGCGGACGCCATCCGGGCGGCCGGCTCGAGCCCGGCCACGAGGCTCTCGGCGTAGCGCTCGAGCGTCGCCACGGGCAGTTCGCGGGGCGGCGGGGCGTTGCGCGGTGAGCCGAGCACCATCTGGCTGGCGAGCCCACCGACCATCGTGCCGACCTTGAGTTGGGCCCAGCCGCCATCGAGGATCGGGTGCGACTCCTCGAGGAAGCGATCGATCTGCTCGAGCTCATCGGGGGTGAGGTAATGGAGCCCCTTGGAGCGGATGCGGGAGAGATCGACGGCGTGGAAGACGGAGCTGAAGAGCCGCTCGTCGCGGGCCACCGCCTCCGACACCTCCTCGAGGACACGGATCGTCTCGGCCCGAGTCGGCCCCTCGACGACCACCACCGCGTCGTCGTCCTCACCGAACTCGGCGACGTAATCGACCCACAGCTTGTTGTAGTCGCTGCGCGGATCGAGGAGATCGGTACGGTTGACCTTGTACCCCAGGTACTGCGCCGTCCAGACGCCGGACAGCACGGCCGTGACGACGGCAACCGCGACGATCGTCCAGCCGGCGCGGAGGCAAAGCTTCGTCCAGGCAACGAGCGCCCGCCCGATCAGCCCGGAGTGGGCGGGGGCCGCCACCGCGGCGGTGGCAGGGGCCGAAGCGCGATCGATGGGATCGTCCTGGCGCATGCGGTGGTAGACCTTCCCTGACGACGTTCCCGGTGGCTGTCCGTTGGCTCCGGGGGCGGGCGATGGTAGGGACTCTGCACAACACGGCCAACCCACGATTCACGAGGAACCTGGTAATTCAGGGAGCCTGGAGAAACTCTCCCGATTGAAAGGGGAATGACTCAGCCGCACCGGCTTCCCAGGCCGAAAACTCTCCCTGCAGGGTGGCCGGGGCGGGTCACCGGCAGGAAGTTTCCGGGGGGAAAGTTTCATGCGTGCGCGAATGTGGGGACTGTCTGCGGCCCTCGGGCTGCTGGCAGCCTGGGGGACGGTCGACACCGTCCTGGCGGTTGAACCCGTGGCTGGCGCTTCGTCGCTGGCGACGATGTTTGGCGACGGCGGATCTTCGGGCCGCGATGCTCGGAAGTCGGCCAGCAAGGCGATGCCTCTGGACCGGATGGCAGAGACTGACCGGCGAGCGGCGGAGAAGATCCTCCGCAACCCGACGCTCTACCGTCG
>CAJAYZ010000816.1 GCA_903949225.1 uncultured Planctomycetaceae bacterium | reverse complement strand
GGGCGGCGGCGTTGTTGGAGTTCACCGAAACGGCGATAGCGCCGGTGGCGTCGAAGTCGCTTTTCCACGGCGACATCTTCTTCATCGAGTCGCCGATCTTCTTGACGGTCTCCTTGACCTTCGGAAAAAACTCCTGGAGAGCCTGACCGGAGAGCATTTTCTGCTTACCGCGAGTCTTCAGCATGTCCATGAAGCCGCTGTAGGACTCGCCCGTCGAAGCCGAAGCCTTGACGCCGCCGATATACACAGCGACGTCGTTGTGATCGGCGCTGACGACGATGCTGCCGGCCACGTCGGCTGATCCGTCGAGGTAGGCATTTGTGTGGCCATCCTCCACTCCGACCGCTGCGGCGACGGCCAACTTGCCGTCGAGGCCCGCCACGGCGTTTGCCTTCACGCTGTTGGTATCAACCGTTTCGGCCTTGATTGCGAGGTCACCGCCCACGACGAGCACCGCTCCGGGCCTGACGATCGCCTCCGAGGTCGATTTGATCACGCCGACGGAGAGCGCGACGGCGGTGTCGAAGAGGGGGAACAGCGGCCGAGACGCAGCCTTCGTGGAGTTCAAGGCCTTGGATCGGATGGTTAGGTCGGCGGTCGTCGTGATCGTGCCGCTGACGTCCACCCTCGCCGTGGTATCGACGACCGCCAGCGCTGCGGCGATGCCGACGCCAAATGGGTTGGCCCTCGCGTTCGACTCCGCATCGGCACTGATCACCACGGTCTGTCCCGTGATGGCTGCCGACCGGCCGACCGTGACGATCGCGCTGGTGGTCGTAAACGTCGTGGCCGCGAGGAAGTTGAACTTCTCGAAGAAACTGTAAGCCGACTCAAACTTGTAGAAGCCGTCGGGCGTCTCCGACTCCTCCCGCTCGGCGCTCGTCCCAGCAGCGATGGCGACGACGCCGCCCCGGATCGTCGCGGCTCCGGCCGAACCGATGGTGATCTGCGAGGCGTTGTAGTCCTTGTTGTAGAAGCCGAGCCCCCCCATGGCATCCGATCCGCCATCGGTGCCGATGATGGTGATGGCCCCATCCGTGCCGACTCCATACGCCTTGGCCAGCAGTCTGGAGCCGCGGTCGATCGTGATGGTGCTGCCTTCGAGCGTGATCGATCCGGCCTCCGTCTCCGAGCCACTGTCGATCGTAAAGCCATTGAGGTCGATCGTGCTGGCCTTGATGCGGATGTTCTGGCCGTAGGTGAAGATGTCTTGCGTGAGGATCGACGTGGTGTATTCCAACGTTGCCGAGGCGGAAGACGCCGTCGGATCCCACGTGATCCACGACAGCGAGGATTGCGTCAGCGTCGTGAGCCCCTCGATGCGGGCCACGCTCGTCCCTGCACCGGGAGTGACCGTGACCTTGGTCCCGGAGACGAGGTTGCCCGCATCGACGATGAACGTGTCGTCACGGGAGCCCCCCTTGAGTGTGTCGGTGCCGCCGCCCGTGCGCAGCGTCACTCCGCCGAGCGTGTAGGCCGAGGCGTCGAGTGTGTTGACACTCGCGCCGCCGCTCAACACGACATTCTCCAGCTGCGCGAAGGTGTCGGTTTCCGTGCCGATCACGAGCTGCCAGTTCGTGAGCCGCATGTTCGCGTCGCGGGTCTCGACCAAGGTGTCGATGCCGCCGCCGCCGCGGATGTCGTCGGCTCCCGTGCCCCCAGTGAGCGTGTCGTCGCCAGCCCCGCCGAAGAGGGTGTCGTCGCCAGCGCCGCCGTCAAGCTGCACCGTGCCGGTAAACCCGAAGGCATTGATGACATTGTGAGAAGCACCGCCCGTCAGCTGCGCAAGCTCGAATCCGGTGAGCTGCTCTGCCCCGCCCGTGAACGTGAGCGACGTGTCGGTCAGCACCATGTCGGCATCGCGGGTTTCGAACACGAGGTCGATCCCGTCGCCGCCGTCGAGCACATCATCGAAGCCGCCGCCGCCGCTGAGGCGGTCATTCCCCTGCCCGCCGTCGAGGATGTCGCCGCCGGCCGTGGTTCCAATCAGCGTGTCGCTTCCGTCACCTCCCGAGAGGACCACCGAGCCTTTCGAGAAGGCCGAGGCGTCGAGGAGGTTGTCTCGCTCGTTCCCGATCAGCGCGGCGTTTTGGATGTTCGCGAGCGTGTTGGCCCGCACGACACCGACCGTGGTGGTCGCCACGTTGATCGCGCCGCCGATCAGGCCTCCGCTGGCGGCCGTGAGGGCGTCGATCGGCCGGCCGGAGAGGCTGCCGATGAACGTCACGCTCCACCCCTTCGGGACGAACGTCTGCCCGATCACCGTCTGGGGGAGTTCCGTCACAGCGACGTTGAACTTCCCGATGGTGCTGAGGTCGGTCAGCGCCGCCTTCACCACATCTGGCGTCGCGTCGAACGGGATCGCCCGCGTGGTGTCGCCCGCGTAGGTCAACGTGAACGTGCCGCCGGTGACCCCATAGGGCCGGGTGAGGCTCTGCACGGCACTCGTTCCCTCGCCCATCTCCAGCGCGGTGTCGGTGAGCACCATCCTGCCGGTGCCGTATTCGATCAGCGTGTTGCTGCCGGCGCCGCCATCGACGGTGTCGATGCCGTCGCCGCCACTGAGGAGGTCGTCGCCCGTGCCACCCTTGAGCGTGT
>CAJAYZ010000815.1 GCA_903949225.1 uncultured Planctomycetaceae bacterium | reverse complement strand
TGCTTGTGTCGCTTGTGGTGGGTGGCCCCTACGCGAAAGCCAAGGGGCTGGCCGAGGGGGTGATCGGGCGGCTCGGCGGCACTGTCGTGTTCCGCCGCGGGGCGTTTGACCTGTTCACGCCGGGGCGGGCTGCGGAGATCGTCCTCGAGCGGGCCGGAGCGGAGCCGGTCCGCGTCGGCGTCGTCGGCGAGGTGAGCGAAGGGGTGCTCTCCCGCTTCGGCCTCGAAGGGCCGGTGTCGGCTGCCGAGCTGCGGCTCGACATCCTCGAGATCAGTGGCAGTCAGCCGCGGAAGCTCGTGCCGCCAAGTGAGTTTCCGGCGGTGCAGCGCGATCTGAATCTCGTCGTCGACCAGGGGCTCTTGTGGGCGGAGGTCGAGCGGGCGATCCGCGGAGCGTCTGGGGCGGATAGAATGCTCGAGTCGCTTTCCCTGGAGCAGGTCTGGGAAGACGCGGAGCGGCTTGGAGCGGGGAAGAAGAGCCTCGTCGTGGGGCTCCGCTTCCGCAGCCAGACCGGGACGATCTCGAGCGACGAATCGAAGCGGCTCATCGAGGCAATCGTGGCCTCGTGCGGCCGGGAGTGCGGGGCGGTGTTGCGGGGGTGAGAGTCGTGGCGGGGCGATCGCTCGAGTGTCGCGGATCACCTGCTCTCCTCTCTGTCGGTGGCGTTCAGGACCAGCACCTTGGCAAGGCTCTCGACCGTCGGGCGTGTAGCGCGATCCTTCCGGCCGATCCCCGCGCGGGATTCGATCCTGCTCCATCTGGCGCGGGATGTCCGGATCGGCGGCTATGTTGCCGACATCAACGATCGCACCGCTTCGAATCTCGTCCGGTTTTTCGGGCTGATGGGGCCGGAGATCCATGCCGACTTCGGTCAGACCGACTGGAATCAATGGTGGCGGCTCCGGTATCCCCGCCAGGCGTGGAGCCCCGTTCCGCAGGGCTGGTCCCGGTTCGGTCTCGTCGTGACCGACGATCCGGGCCGGGTCGACTGCCGATATGACGCCATGTGGACGCTCCGTTACGTCCTGGCACCGGAGCCCCCGGGCGATCCTCTTGCGTTTCACCTTCCCTACCAGATGTCGCCGATGCTGTTGCTCTCGCAGGGGGAGCCCCGGGGCCTCGAGCGGCTCCGAGCGGCGCCGCGGCCGATCCGGATCCTGTTTGCGGGGAGCGCGACGAAGGAGCTTTACGACCGGGTCGACTACCTCGGGGAGCGGTTTGGCAAGCAGACGCGTTGGGCGGTGCTCGAGCATCTTCGTTCGCGGGGCAATCTGATCGAAGTCACGTCACGGGGGGATCTCGATCGAGTCATCGCCACGGGGTGTTCGTCGGGGATGGTGATGGTCGACAGTGCGCGGGTGGAAGTGTCGCCGGAGACGTGGCTAGAACTGCTCGCCTCAGCCGATTTCTTCTTCTGCCCGCCGGGGCAGATCATGCCGTTGTGCCACAACCTCGTTGAGGCGATGGCCGTGGGGACGATCCCGCTGACGAATTATCCTGACTGGCTGTCGCCGCCGCTGGTCGATGGCCGTGAGGCGCTGGTGTTCGACACGCTCGAATCGCTCGACGTGGCCGTCGGCCGGGCCTTGGCAATGAATCGGGACGACATCGCCCGGATGCGGCTGGCGGTAAGCGGCTATCATGACGAGCATCTCGACTGCCGCCGGGTAGCCGAGCGTCTGGCAGCCCGCCGCCACGAGCCGCTCAGGCTCACGATCACCGATGAGGTGTTTCATCGTGTCGAGGCGCTGCCGAAAATATTCTCCTCCGATCTCCGACGGGAGTAATCGTAGGGATCCCGCGAGGAGAAGCTGTTCGCCTGGCGATGGATCGAAGCCGGTCATCGATTAGTGGCG
>CAJAYZ010000814.1 GCA_903949225.1 uncultured Planctomycetaceae bacterium | reverse complement strand
TGCTTCTGGATCCCCAGTGTGAGCCAACCGCGACCCCTGCCTCAGCAGCCGTAGCCGAGGCACCTCCTCTGCGCGGAAGTGAGCCGCGCGCCAGCGAAACGGTAGCGCTTGCGGCCCGGGGAAACGGCCCAGTCGATCTCGTCGCCTGCCAGGAGCGGATCGGCCACACCTTCCGCGACGAGTCGATCCTTCTTGCGGCCCTGACGCACGCTTCGGGGGCTGCCCATCGCCTCGCCTCGAACGAGCGGCTCGAGTTTCTCGGAGACGCGATTCTCGGCTTCATCGTCTGCGACACCCTCTATCGGATCTTCCCGGAATCGCTCGAGGGGGATCTGACGCGCATCAAGTCGGTGGTCGTGAGCCGCGAGACGTGCGGCCGGATCAGCGAGCATCTCGGCCTCACCGAGTTTCTCATCGTCGGCAAGGGGCTCGCGGTCAACAGCGCCATCCCGGTGTCGGTCCTTTCCGATCTCTTCGAGTCGATCGTCGCGGCGATCTACCTCGACGGCGGGATCGAGCCGGCCCGCCGGTTCGTGAGCCGGTGGATGGATCCGGAGATCGCGCAGGTGTCGAGCGGGGCGCAGGGGGCGAATCACAAATCGCTCCTCCAGCAGCTCTCGCAGCGCGATTTCGGCGTCACGCCCACCTACGAGGTGATGGAGGAGAGTGGCCCCGATCATTCCAAGAGCTTCCACGTCTCCGCCTTCATCGGCGAGCGGCGTTACACCCCAGCTTGGGGGCGCAACAAGAAGGAGGCAGAGCAGCGGGCCGCCTCGAATGCCCTGGTGGAGCTGCGGGCAGCAGGGGTCGGAATCGCCGACGCTGGCCGCCGGGGGTAGCCGGCAGCCGCCTGTTACCGGCCGCCTACCACTGATAGCTCGGCGGCACCGAAAATCGCTTCTCCCCCACGGGGAGATACTGGCCGCCGGCCCGCGTCCAGAGGTTGCTCCCCGTGCCGTGCGTCACCGGCACAACGTGGTTCCCGTGCCATTCGAAGCGCTGGCCGCTCTCCAGGTCGTACACCCGTCCCTTCGTCGAATCTGGCATCAGCGACCACTGGCCGTCGTCGCCGAGCCGCAGCGACGGCTTGGAGCCATTGATCTCCAACCGCTTGGCGAGCTCCGGGGCCTGCTTCTCGAAAGCCTTCGTCCGCTCTTCGGACGACACCGGCATGTCGAAGAGGGCCGCCGGCTGCGACGATCCGGGGCCGAAAGCGTAGCGAAGCGTGCCATCGGCAGCAGCCTTGCTCCACACCCACTTCCCCGCCCCAGAGCTATAGCGCTGATAGACGTGCTGGGATTTAAGATCTTTGCGGGCCACCGCGGTGTACTTCTTCGAGAGCGGATCGAACTTGTAGATCAGGCTCGTATCGCTGCCGGGGGCGGCAACGGCGGCCGGCGCCGGCTTGCTCGGAGCTGGCTTGCTCGAAGCGGGCTTCTCTGAGGCGGGCTTCTCTGAGGCGGGCGTGCCCGAGGCGGGCTTCGGAGCCTCTTCGGCGGCGGTCGCCATCTCTCCGGCGAGGATCGCCCCGAGGTTCGCTAGGACGAGGGCACCGAGGAGGAAGCGCAGGGCGAGCGGGGAGCGCATGGGAAGGATCCGGGGGCGGGGCGAGGGGATCGAAGCACCCCTCCACACTAATTCGCCCCCCACTGATCTCAAGGCGGCGCAGCCGGAAAGCCCTGGCCAGAAAGAAGGCCCCGCAGGGGGAGCCGTCGGCTGGGGGAGGGAACCACGGGCGGCACACCGGATTGCTCCGATGTGCCGCCCGATGGATGCGCCCGGGAGTTGGTCAGGGCAATGACAACCCAGGGGCGCGTCAAAGTGTGGTGCGCCGCTGGGAAAAATTTCAATTGGAGTTTTCGGTGAAAGTGACAAATCGGGCAGCCCACAGGGACGAATCGGGCAGGGGCGGGGACGAATCGGTCAGATTCGGGGACGAATCGGGCAGGGCGTCTCCGGCGGAAGGGGAGCGGAGGCCCGTCTGTGCGGCTCGGGAGCCGGTCGGGAGCCGGTCAGGAATCGAGCAGCTCGCGCAGCCGGATGGCGGCGTGGCGGCCGATCGCGAGCCGCTGCTCGCTCCCTTCGAAGAAGAGCGCCGTCTCGTCGCGCGATTTCCAGCGGACCAGCGCGATTCGGCCGAGTTGGACCAACTGCGACCGGCCGATGCGGACAAACTTCCCCACCGGGAGCAGCGCCTCCCACTGCCCGAGCGACCGGCGAAACACCAGCGGAATCTGCCCGTCGCCGGTGCAGACTTGGCTGTAGTTGCCCATCGACTCGATCCAGAGAATGTCGTGGAGCTGGAAGACCACCTTCTCGCCGGTCTGCGAGGCAACAACGCTGACCTTGCTATTGTTGTCGGCCTCAATCACGACCTCGATGTCGGGCTCCGGCCCGGGACCGGAAGCGTCGTCTTTCAGCAGCCTCGTGATCGCTCTGTCGAGGCGAAGCGGGTCGACCGGCTTGAGAAGGTAGTGGACGGCGCCGAAGTCGAAGGCATCGACGGCGTATTGCGGATAAGCAGTGACGAAGCAGACGCGGACGGATTCTGGCAGCCACTCGAGCAAGCTGAGCCCCGAGCCGCGCGGCATCTCGACGTCGAGGAAGACAATATCGGGGATCCTCACCGCGATGAATATCCGCGCCTCCTCGACGCTCTCTACCATGCCGATCACCTCGATTTGGGGATAAGCGGCGAGCAGCTCGGCCAGTCGGCGGCGGGCGGCCGGTTCGTCGTCGACAAGCAGCGCTGTGCGCATCGTGAAATCCTTGCTTGTCAGAAATCCACCAGGCCGGGGCGGTCTGGCCGGCTTGTCGCGGTCGAGGTCGCCGCAGCCGGCGGGCGCGTATCAGGAAGGCGGATCCGGATCGAAACGCTGCCTTGTCCGGTGTCGACCTCGACGGTCGCCTCGTCGCCGATCAAGAGTCCGAGGCGCTTGCGGAGCGTCTGGAGGCCAGAGCCGGGGGAGCGCCTCGAATCAGCGCTGACCCACGCCCCGGTGTTGACGACGCTCACCGTCAGCCAGCCGTCCGCCAGCTCCGCCGCCACGTTGACCATCAGTGGCTTGGGGCTCGTCTGGGCGCCGTATCGGAAGGCATTTTCGAGGAGCGGCTGGATCATCATCGGCGGCACCGGCACGCTTCGTGCCTCGGGCTCGCAGTCGATCGTGCAGACGAGCGCATCGCCGAACCGGCTCTGCTGCACGCCGAGGTAGTTTTCGAGGGCATCGAGCTCGCGGGAGAGGGGCTCGAGGGGCCGCGACTCCCGCAGGGAAAAGCGCAGATAGTCGGCAAGGTCTTGCGTCACCCGCTCGACGGCGTCGGGATCGCGGCGGGCGTCGACGATGCAGTTGAGGGCATTGAAGAGGAAGTGGGGATTCATCTGGGCTTCGAGGTGGCGCAGTTCGATTTCCCGCGTGGCCGCCTCGGCCAGCGCGGTGCGGGCGACGTTTTCAGCCGCCGCGAGCTCGGCCCGGGATTGGTTGTCGTTGGCTTCGAGGCCGAAGTAGAGCCCACACCACAGCCACGTGACGATCAGCCGCGTCAGGAGCGGCGCGGCCGGTGAGAGAGACTCGATCAACGAAACCCCCATCGACATGACGCTGCCGATCCCCACGCAGATCACGACGCGCCTCTGCCAGTGACGGCTGGCGAGCCACGGCCCGCTGACGATGAAGTGCAACACGCAGCCAAACAGCCAGCCGGCACAGCCTCGCGCGGTCGAGCGGGCGAGGGCGTTCAATCCATCGGCCGCGGAGTGGACGTTGTATTCGTAACGGGCCAAGATCATGAACAGCCAAAAGAGCGTGTTGAAGGCGAAAAACGCCGACGTCACACGCGATGGCACAAACCACTGCCGCCAGGCCCGGCCGCTCGGCCCGCCGTCGATCTGCGGCGAGGTCGGTCGCCCGGGGCTGTCGTGCCTAGGGCTGTCGTGCTTGGGGCTGTCGTGCTTGGGGAGCGGAGTGATGGTGGGCAGGCTCCTGGTCACAGGGCCGTTGACCGGCCCCGAGACGGGAATTGAACGAGCTGCCTTCCGCACCGGCGGCGCGAGGCTCCGCGCCAGTCGCTCTCAGGGTAGCACGCGGCGGGGGAACGAGGAGAGCGATCAGGATCAGCGGCAGCGCCGCGCCTCGTCGGGCCTGTTTTCGATTGCGCCCATTGGTCCCTGATTGCGCCCATTCGTCCTTGGGATGACCATTCGTCCCGGATTGAGCCACGTTCGTCCCTTTTTTGGGGTGACGTGGAAATCGTCGGGTAGAAGCGGGTGGTCGATGGACCGGGGGGTTCAAGGCGTTTCTGCACCATCTCTTCTGAGGAAACCTGCTCGTGAATCAATCCATGCGTTCTCGAAACTCTGCCGCTTGTGACGTAGCGGCACGATGGCTCTGCAATCCAAGGCCACTGATCAAAAGGATCGATCGTATGCCGTACTTTTCTTTGAAATCTTTTTCCC
>CAJAYZ010000813.1 GCA_903949225.1 uncultured Planctomycetaceae bacterium | reverse complement strand
GGTTGTACGACCTGCATCGGCAACTCCGGCCCCCTTCCCGACCATGTCGCCAAGGGGGTGCAGGAGGGGGATCTCGTCGCCGCGGCCGTCCTCTCCGGCAACCGCAACTTCGAGGGCCGGGTCAATCCGCTTGTGAAGGCCAATTGGCTCGCCAGCCCGCCGCTGGTCGTCGCGTACGCCCTGGCCGGCACGACCGACATCGATCTCGACCATGAGCCGATCGGCACCGGCTCCGACGGCAAGCCGGTCTATCTTCGGGAGATCTGGCCGACGGCCGAGGAGGTGCGGAAGACGGTCGAATCGGCGGTCGAGCCGGCGCAGTTCCAAAAGCGCTACGACAAGGTGTGGGAGTCGAACCCGCGTTGGAACGCCGTGCCGACAAGCACCGGCGAGCTCTACGATTGGGATGCGAAGAGCACCTACATCCAGGAGCCGCCATTCCTCGCCGATCTGACGCACGAGCCGAAGCCGCCACAGAGCGTGAAGGGGGCCCGCGTCCTCCTCGCCCTCGGCGACAGCGTTACCACCGATCACATCTCCCCCGCTGGGAGCATCGCCAAGGTGAGCCCGGCCGGCCACTACCTCGTCGAGCATGGTGTGCCCCCCGTCGACTTCAACAGCTACGGGGCCCGTCGTGGCAACGATCGGGTGATGACCCGGGGGACCTTTGCAAACATCCGCATCCGTAATCTCCTCGTCCCTGGGACGGAAGGTGGCATCACCAGGCTCCTCCCCGGCACCGAGGTGATGCCGGTCTATGACGCCGCGATGAAGTACCGGGCCGACGGGACGCCGCTGGTGGTCCTTGCCGGCACCGAATACGGCACGGGCAGTTCGCGAGACTGGGCTGCCAAGGGAACGATGCTCCTCGGTGTCCGTGCCGTCCTCGCGGCGAGCTTCGAGCGGATTCACCGCTCGAATCTCGTGGGGATGGGGGTGTTGCCGCTGGTTCTCCCCAAGCCGTGGCAGGAGCTCGGGCTGACTGGCGAAGAAACGTTCGATGTGCCGTTCGAGGGGCTCACACCCCGGTCAACCGTCCTGGTTGTGGCGACGCGGCCTGACGGCTCGAAGCTCACGATCCCGTGTTTGGCCCGGATCGACACGCCGGTCGAACTCGATCAGTTCCGCTCCGGCGGCATCCTGCCGTTCGTGCTGCGGAAATTGCTCGCCACCTGAGCGACGCCTGGGGGTGCGAGGAGACGCGGCACCGGAACGGTTTCGCGATCGATGCGACCGTTGCGATTGGCATCCGCTCCGTCACGCGCACGGATTGACACGGGCCGCTTTTGTTCGGGCGCCGCTGCGATGCTCCCGCGCGCTCTCGTTCCGCCACCGTGAATGCACCTCGCGGCGGGGGGAGGCGAAACGGAATCATTCCTGTAAAGTGCCCCTGTGCTGTGTGGCGGACATGGCAGGCGGGGCGTGGGAGACGCGCCGTCGGTGGCGTCGGAGGGAATCCGACGTGCAGGGACGCGACGCGTCCGCCAGCGTGGGGAGTGGAAGATCGTGGCACGAGATTTTTCGGCGGACTACGGCACGGACGAGATGGCGATCGGCACAGCCCCGCTTCCGGGGATGGAGGCGTTTGTCCGCTCGCGCTCGAAGACGGCGATCACGCGTCTGGTGCTCGAAGAGCTTGCGCGAGGCCTCCCGCGCGGGCGTCGCGGGGGCCTCTCAGACCGCTCGACCTTCGCCGAAGCCGGCCTCGATGCCTCGGCCTTCCTCGACGTCGTGACGCGGATCGAGGGGCGCTACGAGATGCGCTTCCGCGACGAATGGCTCCGCGGCATCCAGACCTGCGGGGATCTCGTCGACTGCATCGCCCGTCACATGGTCGATGCCGGCGATCCCGACACCTCTGCCGACCTGCTGCCAACCGGCGGCGAGCCTGCCGTACGTCCCCGGATGACGTCCCCCACGATCGGCACCGATCCGTTCCCTGAGATCGGCGTTCTCGAGGCACGGCTGCGTGGCCTCGAGCAGGCTGGCCTAACCAATCCCTTCCTCCGGGCCAACGAACGAGTCCGCGGCCGGACGGCCCGGATCGGCGGCCGCGACGTGATCAGCTTCACGAGCTTCGACTACCTCGGGCTCACCGGCCATCCTGACGTGACGCGGGCCGCGAAGGCGGCCATCGACCGCTTTGGATGCAGCGCCTCCGCGAGCCGGATGGTCGGCGGCAACAACACGCTTCTCGACGACCTCGATCGGGAGTTGGCGACGTTTCTCGGCACCGAGCGCGCGACCGTCTTCCCCTGCGGCTACGGCACGAACGCCTCGGTCTTCAACCACCTCTTCGGTGCCGAAGATCTGATCCTCTATGACGAGCTGGCCCACAACAGCATCGTTCAGGGAGCGGTCGCCTCGAAGGCGGGCAAGCGGAGCTTCCGCCACAACGATTACGACCAGCTCGACGGCCTCCTCCGCGACCTTCGCCCGAAATACCGGCGCGTCGTCGTGGCGATCGAGGGGGTCTACAGCATGGATGGCGACTACCCCGATCTGCCGCGGTTCATTGAGGTCAAGCGTCGTCACGACGCCATGCTCTACGTCGACGAGGCGCACTCGGTCGGCACGATGGGGCCGGAGGGGCGCGGGATCTGCGACCACTTCGGCGTCGATCCTGGCGAGGGGGATCTGTGGATGGGGACGATCAGCAAGGCCCTCGGCGCCGGAGGTGGCTACCTCGCCGGGAGCGAGCGGCTCATCCGCTACCTTGGCTACACGACGCCGGCGTTCGTCTTCTCCACCGCCTGCTCGCCGCCGAACGTCGCGGCTGCCCTCGAGGGGCTCAAAGTCATTCAGCGCGAGCCGTGGCGCGTGACGCGGCTCCGCGAACGGTCGGAGCTGTTCCTCAAGCTCGCCGCCGACTGCGATCTCGACACCGGCTCGAGCGGCGACACGCCCGTCATCCCGGTTATCGTCGGCGGCTCGAATCGGGCGATCCTTGTCTCGCAGCTGCTCCTCGAACGTGGCATCAACGCCCAGCCGATCCTCTACCCGGCCGTGCGCGAGTCGGCGGCCCGGGTTCGGTTCTTCCTTACCGCCGAGCACAGCGAGGATCAGATCGTGCGGACCGTCGAGGCGCTCTCGGAGGTCGTGCCGATGGCCACCCGCGCTATCGGTTGATTGCTGCCGGGGGGGACGGGGTCGACCCCAAAGATTCCATCACGCCAAGGGGGCGGGAAGCGGCGGAAGAGGCGGTCGGCGACCACGAGGAGCGCCGGCAGCATCACGAGCTCAGCCAGCGTGGCGGCGGCGACTGCCGCGCAGGCGAGGATCCCGAAGCTCGAAAGCGACGGCACCCGTGACACCGTCACCGCCGCGAAGCCGATGGTGAGCACGACGCCGCCGAGGATGATCGCGTTGCCCGTCTCGGCGACGCCCCGGCGGATCGCCGATTCCATCGACAGGCCCGGCCGGCGCTGCCGCTTGAGCGCGGTGAGGACATGGACGGTGTCGTCGACGGCCAGGCCCAGACAGACGTTGAAGACGATCACCGTCGCCGGATCGAGATGCCTGCCAGTGGCGACCATGACCGCCGCGATCACCGCCAGCGGAAAGATGTTGGGGATGAGGCTGACCAGGCCGGCAAGCGGGGAACGGAACGCCAGCGCCAG
>CAJAYZ010000812.1 GCA_903949225.1 uncultured Planctomycetaceae bacterium | reverse complement strand
CTCGCCTCAGCCTCGCGCGGGGTGCCTGTGACGATCGAAGTGGCGACGAACGTCCGCTTCCCGAAGCTCCTCCCAGGGAGGATGCCATTCCTACTCGACCATCCCACCGATCTCCTGACGGTATGGATGCTCTTTCCCGAGGATCATCCCTACCACACCTACAACCTCCTCCGACATCCGCGCGGCGAGCCCGACGCCACCGAACCGCTTTCCGCACGCTACACGATCGACCATCCCTACGGCACGCTCATCGGCTGGTCGGTCATCAAGCCTGACCCAGGCACCGTTTACGAGTGCCGCTGGACCAACGACTGACGTCGGTGGCCGGGGGGCCACCCGATGCGATGGGGTGGGCGGGGCAAGCTGCGTGGCTCGCCGCGAACACGACGGCGGCTTTCACCTTGCCGCGACCTCGCCGCCATGGCTATGGAGGGGCAGTCAGTCCCGGCTCTCCTCCCCGCCAGAGGTGCTCCGTCGTGCGCCGCCACCCCGCCCCGATCCGCTGCTCCGCTCCGCTTCTTGTCGGCCTTGCTCTCTCTCTCGCCTCGTGCCGGGTGTGCGACCGCTGCCTCGCGCCGCGCGAGATCGTCGTCGACCGACCGATCGCGGCACCGGAGCTGGTGGCGCTGACGCAGCGCGCCCCGATCGAGCGAGGCAAACCGCGAAAGGTGCTCGATGGCGCCGGATGGGTGTTCGGCATCCCCGCGAAGATCATCCTCTGGGATCGTCGCGTCGAGAACCACCGCGTCTCGGCCACCACCGAAGGCACGATCGCCGAATACCTCGCTGACAATGATCTCGAACACGTCAAGGTGCGGATCAACCAATATGCCCCGCTCGAGGATTGGCGACGGCTGCGGAAGAACCGGACCGTCGGCTGGCCGCTCCGTTACACGATCGGGACCCTCTCGGTGGCGGCCGAGGCCGTCTTTCCGGGCAGGCTCCTCGGCGGCGATCACTACAACCCCTGGACCGCCACGATCCATCTCTACAGCGACGTGCCGGCGATCGCCATCCACGAGGGGGGACATGCCAAGGATTTTGCCCGCCGCGATTGGCCCGGCCTTTACGCTGTCGCCTTCGGCCTGCCGATCACCGTGCTCTACCCCGAGGCGATTGCCACGGGCGACGCGCTGGCTTACGCCGAGCGACACAACGATGAAGCCCTCGTCAGCGAGGGCCACCGCATCCTCTATCCCGCTTACGGGACGTATCTCGGTGGTGCGGCGGGCCAGGCCGTGGGGATGACGATCGGCCTGCCGATCTATGCAGGCGCCGTCGTCGCCGGCCACGTGGCGGGGAGGCTGCCGACGGAGGATGTGTCGGAGGATGTGTCGGAGGATGCCGGCGATTGAAAACGTTGGTCATGGTAAGCCTCCTCCTCAATGACCCACGACTTCTCCAGCTTACCAGCGGCCCCCCCGCTGCCGGGCCTGTCGGCTCGACGCAGCCGGCGATCTCCTCCCAGGCCTCAAAACCTCCAGAATCGGCAGAGCCGCGGCCGATCCTTCTTCTTGGACGCCCGGCGCGGCGTCGCACCCTGTCCACGAGGACTCCTCGCCTTGTCGCTGCGGCGCCTTGCCCGGACGTGCCGTTGTGTGATCGCCATCGCGATCTTGGCGGCAGGCTGCGCCGGGACCTTGGCGACGGCCGAGGAAGACCCCGGCCCGTCGACGCCACTCTCCACCGACGAGGCCGATGCGGGGGTCGAGGCCGGGGAAGCACCCACGGCGCTCGATCCGGATCAGGAAGCTTGGATGCGCGAGGAGATCGACCGCGCGGTCGAGGCGCGGCTGGCGGGGATTCCCCGGCCGGTCTACATCCCGGCCACCGACATCGCGCCCCCCAAGGGGCTGCTCCTCTACCGGGAACGTCCCGGCCGCGGTGACTTTCCCTTCGCGCTGGCGATCGGGGGCTTCATGCAGCTGCGCTGGCTCGAGTTTGCCCGCAGCGCCACCTCATGGACGAACGCTGCCGGCGACACGTTGCCGATCAACAACATCAACACCTTCAACATCGACCGCTACTTCCTCACCTTCTCCGGTCATGTCGTCGACGAGCGCCTCGTCTACACGTTCGCCCTCTTTGGGACGACGAACATCGGCGTCAGGGCGGGGGCCGTACCCCTCGGCATGGCGGGCTGGAAATTCAGCGATGCCGCGACCGTCGGCGTGGGGATGACCAACGTCCCCGGAACGCGCGAGTGGATCATCGCCAGCCCATGGACGGTGGGCGTCGATCGGAGCATGGCCAACACCTTCTTCCGCCCCGGCTACAGCCCCGGCGCGGCCGCCACTGGTGCGCTCCTCGACGGTGAGTTTCATTACCAGGGGGGCGTGTGGAACGCGATCGACGGCGGCACCTCCGGGGTCTTCCGACGCGGCACGTCGATGGCCTTCGCCGGCAATGTCTGGTGGGAGCCGCTCGGGGCGTACGGCTTCGGCCCCGGCGACATGGAATGCCATGACGAGCCCGTGATCCGGCTGGGGACGAGCGGCGTCTACGCCAACACCTATCCGCTGGCGCTTGTCGGCGCGAACCCCGAAGACACGATCGTGCGGCTCTCCGACGGCACGCCGCTGGCGACCGTGGGGGCCCTTGGCACCGATGCGCAGGTCAGGCAGTTCCTCTACCAACTCGCCAGCGTCGATGCCGGGATCAAATACGGCGGCTGGGCGGCGAACGCCGAGTACTACTTCCGCCTCCTCAATAACTTCAACGGCGTCGGCACGTTCAACCGCTCGAATTCGTACGACCAAGGAGGGCAGGTCTATCTCTCGTGGTGCTTCATCCCGCGATCCCACGAAGTCTATGCCAGATCGAGCGTCGTCACCGGCCCGTTCGGCACCGGTCAGGAATACGGTGGCGGATTGAACTGGTACGTGAGGCAATCGCGTCAGGCCCGGTTTACGATCGAGGCCCTGACGATGAACCGCAACCCCGCCCAAAACTTCATCTACCCCTACCGCGCCGGCTACACCGGCACGGCGATCCAGACGCAGTTCGTGGTGGCGTACTGACAGCTCCCTGGCATGGGCCGCCTGCGGGCTTTGAGGGCGTGGCGGGGCGCTTTTTCAACGGCTTGCTATCCTTGCACGGGGGCGGAAGCGTCGCGGGGAGCGCGACGCGGTCCTGGAGACAGCCCTCGGAGCCGACCATGCCCGCATCCGATCATCACCGTCACGCTTCCGGGGACGCGCTCTCCCGTCGGCGACTCCTCCGCAGCTCCGGGAGCCTGCTCGGCACCGGGGCGCTTGTCGGTCTTTCGCTCCCCGAGATCCTCCGTCTCCGCGCCGAGGCTGCGGGAGTGCCGGCGGCGCCTGCGAAGGCGACGTCGCTGATCATCGTCTACCTGTGGGGAGGCTTGAGTCACATCGACTCGCTCGACCCCAAGCCCGACGCGCCGCCCGAGGTCCGGGGCGAGTTCCGGCCGATCTCCACGGCCACTCCCGGCATCGCCTTCAGCGAGCATCTTCCCCGTCTGGCTCGACACACCGAGAAGCTCGCCATCATCCGTTCGATCCACCACGACGACGCGGCGCACGGCCGGGGGATGTACTGGAATCTCACCGGCCACAAGCCGCCGCGCGTGGGCAACATCCCACCACTCTCGGGCGATTGGCCCTCGATCGCGGCGATGGTCTCGACGTTGCGGCCGCCGCCGGATGGCGTCCCGCCTGCCGTCCGCATTCCCTACCCGCTCGTCGACAACGGCACGCTTCAGGCGGGCGAGTATGGCGGCTGGCTGGGGGTGAAGGTGGAGCCGATCATCATGCGCCCCTCCGGTGGCGAGCCGTTTGCCGGCGTTTCCCGCTCGCTCGGCGCGGAGACGTTCGAAATCGGCAAGGTCGATACCGGGCGTGTGTCACGCCGTGAGGAGCTCCGCTCGCGACTCGACCATGCGCCTGGCAGGGCGGCCGACTTCGCGTCGCATGACCACTTCCGGACGCTGGCCCGCGACATCCTCCTCGGCTCCGCGGTGCGCGACGCCCATGACATCGACCGCGAGAGTCCGCGAGTCCTCGAGTCGTATGGCAACCACATCGGCGGCCGCAGCCTGCTGCTGGCACGGCGGCTCACCGAGGCCGGAGTGCCGGTGGTGCAGGTGTGCTGCGCGGCGGGGGATCTCAATGGCGCATCAGGCGACATGTGGGACACCCACGGCGACAACTTCAACCGGCTCAAGTCGAGGCTCCTTCCCGTCTTCGATCGGAGCGTGTCGGCGCTCCTCGAGGATCTTGCCGACCGCGGCACGCTCGGCACGACGCTCGTCGCCGTCCTCACCGATTTCGGCCGCACGCCGCGCGTCAACGGTGCGGCCGGCCGCGACCACTATCCGGGCGTCTATTCGGTGGCGCTCGCCGGCGGTGGGATCCGCGGTGGGCAGGTGTATGGATCGAGCGACGGGCTCGGCGCCTTCCCGCTTGACCGGCCGTGCACCCCTCCGGACATCCACGCCACGCTCTTCCACGCCCTCGGGCTCTCCCCGCGGGCGGAGCTCCGCGATCCGCTCGGCCGCGTGTTCCCCGCGACCGACGGCGACGTGCTCGACCTCTTCTGAGCTGGCCATGACTTCAGCCGGATCCCCCACGATGGCAACCCACCTGCAGATCTTCGCAGTCCTTCTTCCCGCGCTCGTTCTCTGGGTGGGCAGCGGCGTTGCAGCCGACGACGCTCCGCGCCACCGGGCCGAACTCGTCTTTCCGCTCAGCGAGCGCCACAACCATGCGCCGGGGATCGTCGAACTCCCCGACGGCCAACTGCTCGTCTCCTGGTACCGCGGCGCGGGCGAGCGGAAGGCCGACGACGTCGTTGTCCTCGGTGCCCGGCTGGCAAAGGGGGCGAAGGCGTGGAGCGAGCCTTTCACGCTCGCCGACAACCCGGGCTTCCCCGACTGCAACACCTGCCTCTTCATCGACGCCACGCAGCAGCTCTGGCTCTTCTGGCCGATCATCCTCGACAACGAGTGGGGCTCGGCGCTGACCAATTACCGTACCTCGCACGACTACGCAGGCGCCGGCGCCCCGACTTGGGACTGGCAGGGGGTGGTGTGGCTCAAGCCAGACGACTTCCAGCACCGGGCCCGGGCGCTGGCCAGGGAGCGGCTCGAATCGATGTCGGCTGCGGATCGGCCGCGCGCCGAGGCGTTCTTTGCTGAGATCGAAGCTTCTTTGAGCAACAAGCTCGCCCAACGCCTCGGGTGGCAGCCGCGCTGCAAGCCGACGCAGCTCAAGAGCGGCCGGATCGTGCTCCCCCTCTACAGCGACACCTACTCCTTCTCGCTGATGGCTCTCTCCGACGACGGTGGCCGCACCTGGCGCGCGAGCCAGCCCCTCATCGGCTTCGGCAACATCCAGCCGGCGGTCCTCGAGCGACGCGACGGTTCGCTCGTGGCCTACATGCGCGAGAATGGCCCCCTCGAAAGGATCCGCACCTGTGAATCGGCCGACGGCGGCGAGACGTGGGGGGAGGTGGGAACGCTCGACCTCCCCAATCCGGGCTCGGGTCTCGACGCAGTCCGTCTCGCAAATGGCCATTGGGTGATGGTCCACAACGACGCGGTCGACGGGCGCGCGAGCCTCGCGGTGAGCCTCTCGGAGGACGAGGGGGCGACCTGGCCGCATGTCCGACATCTCGAGCGGCAGGCCGAGGGGCAGTATCACTATCCGGCGGTCATCGAGGGGGCCGACGGGACGATCCACGCCGTGTACAGTTATTTCGTCCCCGGGGGAAAGTCGATGAAGCACGCCGCCTTCAACGAGGCGTGGATCCGTGCCGGGGACGCGCCCTGACCGTCATTCCCGCACGAGCCCTCCCGAGTCGAGTCGGCATCCATGACCAATCCCGCCGTCGGCAAGCCCTGGGTCGTTCCCCCCGTCCAGCAACTCCTCATCCGTGATCTGCTCACGCGCGCCCGAGCGTGGGCGCCGCGGCAGACGATCACCTACCGCGACCTCCGCGAGCACGACTACGCCGAGTTCTTCGCTCGCATCGACCGCGCTGCGGCGATGCTCGTTGGCTTGGGGGTGAAGGCGGGGGATCGGGTCGGGGTGATGGACTGGGACAGCCATCGCTACCTCGAGCTGTTCTTCGCCGTACCGATGCTCGGGGCGGTGCTCCACACCGTCAACGTCCGCCTCACGCCGGAACAGATGGGGTGGACGATCCGCCATGCCGGTGACTCGGTGCTTCTCTTCCATCCCGACTTCCTTCCCGTCGCCGAGGGGCTCGCCGCGAGCCTCCCCGACGTGCGGGCGTGGGTGTCGCTCTCTGACGAGTGCGTGCCGCCGGAGACGACGCTCCCCCTCGCCGGTGACTACGAGGCGCTCCTCGAGGCGCGGGCAGCCGACGTGGCTGGCGGCTACGACTGGCCCGATCTCGACGAGAACACCGTCGCCACGCTCTTCTACACCACCGGCACCACCGGCGACCCGAAGGGGGTCTACTTCACCCACCGGCAGATCGTCCTCCACACGCTCGCCGCCGGGGCGACCTTTGCCGCCCATCAGCAGCCCGTCGGCATTCATGCCGACGACGCGTATCTCCCCCTGACGCCGATGTTCCACGTCCACGCCTGGGGGATCCCCTACCTGGCGACGATGCTTGGGCTGAAGCAGGTCTATCCCGGCAAGTACGAGCCGCAGCGGCTGGCGGAATTGATCAAGCGGCACGCGATCACCTTTTCCCACTGCGTGCCGACGCTCGTCCAGATGCTCCTCCATCATCCCGCGGCCGCCGGCATCGACTACGCCGGCCTCAAGCTCGTGGTCGGTGGGGCCCCGCTCCCCAAGGGGCTCGCCGCCGAGGCCCAGGCCCGCGGCATCCGCATCATGGGGGGCTACGGGATGTCGGAAACGTGTCCGATCGTGGCAGCGCCCCACTGGAAGCCCGAGCATGCCTGTGCCGACAGCGAGGCGCAGCTCGACGTCCTCTGCCGCACCGGCTTCGCTTTCCCGTTGGTCGAGGCGCGGATCTGGGGGCCAGACGACGCGCTCCTCCCTGCGGACAGCGAGCAGATGGGGGAGCTCGTCCTCCGCTGCCCCTGGCTCACCCAGGGCTACTACCGCGACGAGGCCCGCAGCCGCGAGCTGTGGCACGGAGGCTGGCTTCACACCGGCGACATCGCCTACCTCGACCGGGACGGCTACGTCCGGATCACCGACCGGCTCAAGGATGTCATCAAGATCGGCGGCGAGTGGATCTCCTCGCAGGAGCTCGAGAGCGCCTTGAGCCGGCACGAGGGGGTGAAGGAGGTGGCGGTGGTGGCCAAACGGGATCCCAAGTGGGACGAACGCCCGTGGGCCGAGGTCGTCCTCCGGGATGGGGCTGCCGGCGGCGTCACGCCGCGCGACCTGAGCAAGCACCTCCACCGCTTCATCGACGATGGCACGATCCACCAGCGCGCCGTGCTCACCGAGATTAGCATCGTCGACGCCCTCCCGAAGACGAGCGTCGGTAAGATCGACAAGAAGGAGATCCGCCGCCGGATCGCCGCAGGCTGAAGCCTGCCCGCCCACGTTTCCCCGCCAACGTTTCCCCGCCAACGCCGCACCCGAGGACCTCTGCCCCATGCCCCGCCCGCTCGTCGTGATCACCGACTTCATCAATCCGCCGCTCGGCCACGAGGAGCGGATCCTCGGCGATCTCGCCGACGTCGTCGCCCTCAATGCCTTCTCCGAGGAAGCGCTTCAGGGGCAGATCGAACAGGCCGACGCGATCATGATGTATCACTTCCTGTCGATCGGCCGGAAGACGATCGACAGGCTGGAGAAGTGCCGTTTGATCGTCCGCTGTGGTGTCGGCTTCGACAACGTCGACCGGCAGGCGGCGCGGGAGCGGGGGATCGCCGTGGCCAACGTCCCCGACTACGGCACGGAGGAGGTGGCCGATTCGGCGATCGCGATGCTGATGACGATGATGCGCGGCGTCTCCTTCATGAACACCCGCCTCCAGCACGCCCAAGGGCCGTGGATCTACGAGCAGGTGCGGCCGCTCCATCGCCTCCGCGGACTGCGGTTGGGGATCATCGGCCTGGGCCGGATCGGCATGGCGACGGCGCTGCGGGCCAGGGCCCTCGGCTTCGAGGTCTTGTTTCATGATCCGTATGCGGTCGACGGGCTCGACAAGGCGCTTGGGCTGACGCGCTGCGAGACGCTCGAGGAGATGCTGCCACGCGTTCAGGCGGTGAGCGTCCACTGTCCGCGGACGGCCGAGACTCAAGGGCTCATCAACGCCCGGACGCTCAGTCTCCTGCCGAAGGGGGCCTTCCTCGTGAATACCGCACGCGGCGGCTGCGTCGATGCCCGGGCCGTGCTCGAGAGCGTGAACTCGGAGCACCTCCGTGGCGCGGCGCTCGACGTCCTCGAGGTGGAGCCTCCGCCGGACGACGACCCGCTCATCGCCGCCTGGCGGACTCCCGGCACGCTTGCCCACGACCGGGTGATCATCAATCCCCATTCCGCCTTCTACTCGGAGCAGGGCCTCGACGACATGCGGATCAAGGGGAGCACGAACATCCGTCGCGTCCTCGAGGGGAAGACGCCGCGGAACGTCGTCAACTGAGGTCGGCGCCGGGGCCGGCGACGAGGAGTGAGTTCGGGCCGACCATCCCCGCCCGCCGGTAGCCGAGGGGGGCGAGATTCGTGGTAATCCAGGCGTCGTCGGGGAGGGTTTCCACGATGATCGCCGGGAGGCAGCGACGGATGGTCGCCAGGGCTCCGCTGAGGGCGTGTTGCTCCTGCCGTTCGACATCGAGCTGAATGAGCGCTACGGGCCGATCGGTCGGCACGAGGTCGTCGATCCGCAGCATTGGCACCTCGTAGGTGGTGTCGGCCGCGGCGGAGCCTGGTTCCACGACACGGCTCCGCCCGCCGAGCGCTTCCCCCGCCGGGCTGCTCACCAGGAGCGTGGCCAGCCCCCCCCTGTCGCCGAGCGCGCCATGGTGGAGGCGGACATTCGTCAGGCCGTTGAGCGCGACTGTCAGCGAGGCGCAGCGAAAGTTTTCTCGGTTTGGCTCGCAGGCCCAGACGAGCCGCTCTGGCCCGCAGGCCCGCGCGGCCGCCGGCAGCATGTCGCCGAAGTAGGTGCCGGCGTGGACGATATCCCCGTGGCGGCCGTGGTGCTCGAAGGCGGCCACGGTCGGCGGTTCGAACACCTCGCCGGCGAGGATCGTCTGCGCACAGGGGCGGTGGATCGAGGAGCGGGGGACGCAATAGCCACCATGCCGGTTGTAGGCGATCACGCCGCGGAGGACATGCGCGTCGGGGCCCTCGTAGTCGGGGTGCTTCGGGATCGTTTGAGGGGCTGTCATCGGCGGCGTCTGGTCTCGGCGTGACGGGGGCAGGGGGAAGG
>CAJAYZ010000811.1 GCA_903949225.1 uncultured Planctomycetaceae bacterium | reverse complement strand
GCGAGCCGGCTGACGAGGAGTGTCTTGGCGAGGCCGGGAACACCGACAAGGAGGGCGTGACCGCGGGCGAAGAGGCAGATCGCGAGCCGTTCGATCGTGTCGGATTGGCCGATGATCACCCGGCCGAGCTCGTCCTGGAGGCGCCGGTAGGCAGCGCGGAGCCGGTCGAGCTTCGCCACGTCGTCGTCGCCCAGACGGGTTTCGGGGCCGGGAGCAGACGGTGAAGCCATGGGATTCTCCAACCAAGCAACGCCAAGCAACGCCAAACCAGGCCGATCAACGCAGGCCGATCAACGCAGGCCAGCCGGAGGGGCGCACCCGCCCACCGCATTCGGAAGCCTAACCGAAAGCTCTAGGCACCTCCATCGGGGGGTGTAGCCGGCGTGTGAAAGCATCGCGGCCCCCGGCGCCCGGTCAGGCGGGGGTGATCGAATCGATCTTCGCGGCCAAGCGAAAATCGTTGATCGAGAGGCCGCCGATGGCGTGCGTCGTCAGCTCCACCCGGAGCCGACGGTAGCCCTCGAGATGGAGGTCGGGGTGGTGCCGCTCGCGCTCGGCGAGAGCCCCGATATTGTTGGCGAGCTTGATCGCCGCGCGGAAGTCGGCGAGGCTCCACTCGCGGCGGATGAAGACGCCGTCGGACGACAGGCTCCAGGCAGGCAATTCGGCCAGACAGGCCGCCACTTCGTCGGCCGCGAGTTTCGGCACGCCACCTTCGCAGGGAACGCATCGCTCGGCCAGAAGATCATCGCGGGACACGCTCATCGATCGGCTCCTTCGCTCCACTCCGGGCACCGCTGTCACGATACCCGGCAACGCGGGGAACAAGCATCCCTTCACCCGGCGGAGGGGCACGATGCCCCAGGAAACTGAAAATGCCAGAGGGACTTCTGGAAACCCGTGTCGGGGCCGGTTCCAGGTCAGTCGTTGGCCAGGAACGCGACCGTCTTCTCGTTGATCGCCCGGAGGGTCGCGTCGATCCCCTGTTGCCCGGTCGTGAGACGCCCCAATTCGGCCGCGTTGACCTCGGTGGCCAGTGACACCCAGGCAGGGAGATGCGGCGAGGTTCCCATCCGCCCCTCGATCGCCCGGCGCGTCACGTCGAAGTGCCGGGTCGTACCCAGCATGGGAGCATTCTTCGCCAGCACCCGCGGATCGGAGAAACTACTCCTCCGCACCGGCGTGTCGGCACCGGAGGCATTCGCCCGGGCGGTGACATCGGCGCTCGTGGCCCACTGCATGAAGATCCAGGCCGGATCGGGGTTGGGTGCATGCCGGCTTAGCGCCAGGCACGATCCCCCCTGGCGGCTGATGCCGGGCGTCTCGTGAAAGCCGCAGTCGGCCTTCGAAAGCAGTGCCGCCTCGCGCGGGCAGTCGGCCGCCTCGACGAGCCCCACCACCTTGCTTTGCCGCTCATCGTCACAGCCAGGAAAAAACTCGCTCCAGGAGATGACGATCCCGGCCCGGCCCTGCGTGAGCGCCTCGGCCTGTCCGTTCCAGTCCCAGCCGCTCGATTCCGGGCTCATGTGCTTCCCGAGCTCGAGCATGTATTCCAGCCCGCGTCGATTCCCGTCGGTGACGTAATCGGGGCGGTTGTCGCTGCCGAAATGATGGCCGCCATGGGCCCACATCCAGGCTGACGCCTCGCACTGGAGGGAGAAGTGCCCGGTCTTCCACTGGCCGGCCGTCCCCCTCACACCGCTGCCACGCCGCGATTCGTCGATCGCCTTCACGACGTCGAGGTATTCCGGCATCGTCGTCGGCACGGCGAGCCCGAGATCGTCGAGGATGTCCCTGCGGAAGAGCATGATGAAGATCGGGATATCGAAGGGGACGCCGACGATTCGGCCGTCGTAGCTGGCGGTCGCCTCGACGAGCTGCGGCAGAAAGTCGTCGAAGTCGTAGTCCGGATAGGCGAACTCGCGCCGGTCGAGGAGCTCGGCAACGCCGACACTCTCGTCGGCAAACCGGGCGAGCCAGGCCTGATCCCAGTAGAAGATGTCGACGTGCCCCTTGGAGCCGTCGGCGCCGGCAAGCGTGTCGGCCACGGTCTTGGCGAGCACCTGCTCGAGCGGCATCGGTGTCCAGTCGACCTCGATGCCGGTCAGCGGCGTGAACTCCTCACGGATCATCCGCCCGATGATCTCCCCGGGGGGCGTGTTCTCCGACACGACCCTGATCCGAGTCCCTTTGAAGCCTCCTCCCACCTCTCGGAGAAAGTGCCTCTGGATATCGGTGAGGCCGCTCTCGGCCAGGGGAGCTGAGGGAGTCAACTGTGCCGCAACACCGCGCATCCCCGCCAGGTAGCGGGCCGAGGCGAAACCGAAGCCGGACGCGGCGGCGGCACGGAGAAAGCGCCGCCTGTCGATCGATCCGGCCCGGTACCTCCCCGCCATCGTCGCCACATGGAGACGCTGCTGCCGATCGAGATCGTTCATGGGGGTGCCCGCCTGAAAGGAACTGAACGCCGACCGAATTGAAGATACCCGGCCGCCAGCGAAGCGCGCAGCCCTCGCCGAAGCGACGGGGGCCGCGGAAGCGGCGGGGCTCTGGATTCCCCGCGCTCCCGCGGCCACACCGTCCACGAAGGATCGGTTCACCTGCCCCGGGGCAACGGAGCAGCGTTCGACGACCGGTTCACGCCGGACACTCGCTGACGTTGCCGGATCAACGACCGGGCAACGTTGTGGCCGATGCGATGCGCGGCCCTGTCGACGGCCACGGTCCAGTCGGAATCGACGACCATCGCCACGACGAGGCCGACTCCGTCGATGCGGGTGAGGACGCGGACAGACTTGTCGATGCCCCCTTTCGGTCCGTTGAGGTCGCTGAGATAGACGACGACCCGGCTGATCCGGTCGCCGAACCGTGCGAGCGCGAATCGCAGCCTGCGATCGATCCGATGCTGCAATTCCTCCGCGATTTCGACGGCATTGGTCTTCACATCCACGTGCATGGTTTGGTTCCCAGGGGTGGTTGAAGTGACACAAGAGATCGGAACACCCATCTCCTCGGCATTTCTAGGCCGCCGTCTTGTATTGGACCAATCGAACGCTGCTCTCATTCAAATAGAAAACATCGATAATGCAATCGTCCCGGAGAGCGTCTCTGCACGTTGGCCCGGGGGCCGTTTTGTCACTGGATGACGCCCACTTCGTCCCAGCCGCCTCCGTCCGTCCCCAGCTTTGACCGCTCCGTCCCTCGGGATCGGTTGCTCCATGTCAGCCCCGTAAGGGCCCTAGCGCGGACGGGTGTTAACGGGGAAAAAAGTCCGCGGTTCTGAGGGAAGCCGGTTATCAGACTCCTCGGTCCGATCGACTCGAAAGGCAACCACCAGCCATGACGCTCCGCGAACTCTTCGACTCGTTCACGTCGTCCTCCGCCGCGGCCGTGTTCCCCGTCGTGCTGCCGTCGGCGGACTCCCCCCGCGGCGCGATTGAGATCCGGATCGCTAATCCGCATGGTGTTCCGGCGCAGTATGCGGTGGCTGGGCTACCACAAACGGGCCGGCCGGCCACCAGAGTCGACGTGGCAGAGCGGCGCATCGGCATCCCGACGCAACGGACGATTCAACTCCCGCTCGACCGAGCGAATACCCGCTTCGATCATCTGATCACGATCCGTGCAGCCGGGCGGACCTCAAAACTCGTCCTCTACCGGGAATCGCTCGCGGAGTCGCTCGAGACGGGAACGTCTCCGGAGGTGAGCGCGGTGATCGAGTCCACCGGAGCGGTACGGTTCAGCGTCAACCGTCCTGCCTACCGGCACGGAGCGGCCTGAGGCGGTCTGTCGGGCCGCCGACGCCGCCGGGGAAAGCCCCACACCGTCTTACCGAGAAAACACCCCAGGGCCGCTCCGCCCAAGGCCAGTCCAGGGACCAGCAGTAAGTGCTTCTCGTCCAGCAGGAACAACGACAAAAGACCGACGAAGCCACCGAGAACGAAGCCCAAAACGCCTCCCAGGACGCTGCCGAGCAGTTCGGCTGGGCGGAAGTTGTTCTCCACGGTCAACCCGGGCAGAGGGGCCTCGCTCGCCGCATTCGCGAGCACATCCAACAGGTCGTTGGCGACGGTCAACAGG
Organism: uncultured Planctomycetaceae bacterium; assembly: GCA_903949225.1. Classification (GTDB taxonomy): domain Bacteria; phylum Planctomycetota; class Planctomycetia; order Pirellulales; family UBA1268; genus QWOP01. The sequence goes on along the minus strand of CAJAYZ010000811.1, from coordinate 2,947 downwards.
CTCTCGCGTTCCCTGCCTTCCAAAATGGTGTCACTCACACCGGGTCCGATGATCCGGGTCTGCGGGGCACGCATCGTCAGACACCCCTTCCGCACCTCGATCGATCCCGTGACGGCGGTGGCCAGAAAACGGAGAACGCTGGGCTTGCAGATCGAAGCCATCTCGGCAGGGCTGGGAACGGGCTCATCGGTGGATTGTGGAGATGCCGCAAGGGCGCGGCGAACGCCTCCACCGAAGAGAAAGTAGTTGTTGTTGAAGGCCTCGAGCAACCGCTGGTCATCGAGCGGGGCGGTGGCTGCGAGTTTCAGTTCCAGCCCCTTGATGCCCACGAAGCTCAAGGCTCCAGCCTCGCGCCGGGCCACGAGGTCGAACGATGGCAGGTTCACTCCCGCGGTGGGGATCACGGCGATCGTTTGCCAAACGGAATACACCTCTCCGTCACTGGGCATTTCTACCCGCATATCGACGATCTCGAACAGCCTGTTTCGATCAATTCCGAGAACATGATCGCGGGAACTGCCTGCCTGCCCGGCTTGGTACTCGTATCCGTTCTCCTCGGCCCAGTCGAGATTTTTGTTTCGAGGACTGTTCATCTGATTTGTCTCGAGTGAATCAGCAAGCACGGGCCTGAAGCGGCCCACTTCTTCCGGACTGCGGAGAAGGCAGCATAATGCTCCTGAGCAGGCTCTGGAAAAAGTGCCCGCCGCCGGATGCGACGGCCGACACCCCCGAAACACCTCATCTCTCTCCTGCGGAAGTTTACGGCTTCCCTCAGAGAAGTCACGGACGAACCAGAAATGGTGACAGGTGACCGTCTCTTGCTTGATGGCGCAACCGGCACCGAATTGAACCGGCGCGGGGTGGACACCGGCTTGCCACTGTGGTCGGCGAGCGCGCTCACCACGGATACGGGGCTGAACGTCTTGCGTCAGATTCATCTCGAGTATTTGACCGCTGGCGCAGACATCATCACCGCCAACACCTTTCGCACGCATCGCCGCGTGCTGGGGGGCACAGGGCAGACCGCACGGGAACTGACCGTACGCGCGGTGGCGACCGCTCGTGAGGCTGTCTCGGAATACGGGCGACCTGCACAGGTTGCCGGCTCAGTATCCCCACTCGAGGATTGCTATCGCCCCGACCTCGTGCCAACCGATGACGAGTGCCACAGCGAGCACTCGGAGCGCATCGATCATCTCGTCGAAGCGGGCGTAAACGTGCTGCTCCTCGAGACGATGAACTCGATTCGGGAAGCCGTCATCGCGGCCAAGTTGGCGACGATCACCGGCCGGCCCACGTGGGTCAGTTTCGCCTGTGACCGTGAAGGTCGAATCCTGTCTGGCGAGACGGTGGCGGCTGCCGCCGCAATGTTGTTACCGCTGGGAGTAACGGGCTTGGGCGTGAATTGCGGACCGACCGACACGCTCTCGAAACCACTGCGCGAGTTGCGATCGGCCTGCGGACCTGATTTCCCTCTGATTGCCTATGGAAACGTCGGCTATGCCGACGAGGTTCAAGGCTGGATCAACACCGACGCCATTGCCCCGGATGGCTACTTGCAACACGCTCAAACGTGGCCGGTTCACATTGTGGGCGGTTGTTGCGGGACCACACCGGAGCACATTCGCACACTCCGGGCTGCCGAGAACGTCCGTCGTCCTGGCCAGCCTTGGAGATCCTGATCCAGTCGACATGACGGTCTCTGCCGAGTCGACCTCAGCTTCGCTCCGCGCGACGCTGCACCCGAGAATCGAACGAACACAATGACGCGGCGCGGTGGTGATCGGCTGGACCAGCTTATCCGAGGCAGGCAAAAAGAATCACGGCCAAACGGCGGCACGCCCCTGCCCCCGGATGTCGCTTGGCACAGAACACCCAAGCCGGTCACGCACACTCCTGAAGCTACTCGGAAACAACCTGCACGCCGCTCAGCGAGCTCGATATCCGGTCACGTTCTTGGGCTGTGAGCCCCGTCCATTTCGACAACGTCACCGTCTTCAATCGTGGCAATCCTCGAAGGGCGTAGAAAACGCTCGCATCGTGAACGAATTGATTGATGGAGAGGTGTTCCATCCGAGAGAAATCCCTCAGGCCCGACAAAGTATAAATCTCCTCACAATCCAACTCCACGTGTTTCACGGACGCAAAGAGGTCAATTCCAACGGTGTTCACGAGACGTGTCGGCAGTGGACAGCATCCGGAGGCTACGTACCAGCCTCCTTCGACGCGGTAGTCCGGCGTCAACCCAACTCGGCCCTGTTGCGACTCCACCCAGCGCCGACCCCGAAGTTGCGCTTGGGCTGGAACCACAACGAGAGCAAGAAAGAGAGCGACATAGCCAACCGCGATCAGCAGCACTCCGAGTGAGAGTTGTCGCCACCATGCTTTTATAGACTGACCAAGAACCGAGCGACTCATCATCCGGCGTCCCTCAACTGGGTTGCCTGAGAACACAAACGCCCACGCCCCACCGAACGCTGTGACCGACACTGATTTCAGAGACCGGCGGGCACGCCCACGACCATCCAACGAACGTCCCCGACCCTTGGGCTCGCGGCCAGAGGATGCCCCGCCACAGGGATTCATCGCGAGTCGATTGCATCGGTAGATTTGTTTTTGCGGGGCGGAGTCTCCTGAAGCCCCGCCAGTCGCCAAGCCCACCAGGCAATGACTGCTGCCAGCCACACGGCTCCGAAGGCGAAGGCCTGTGACGCCACCCGAATGAACGGAAAACTATTGACGGGTCGCTCACCTCTCCACAACGGCCACGCCTCTACTTGGAGAAACTCAAGCACCGTGCTTCCTGCCGCCCACATCGGCAGAAGCCATCCTACTGAGAATGCGGCAATCAGAACCCGTCGCATAATCCCTCGATGATCAAAGTGGAGAGCGGCTTCACTCCACTGGTTGCCGCCAGTGGGCCTTGATTTCAGGAAACGCTCCTTCG
>CAJAYZ010000810.1 GCA_903949225.1 uncultured Planctomycetaceae bacterium | reverse complement strand
TCGGCCCGCCGATGTCGGAGACCGTCCCCTTGAAGCCGGGTTGCTCTGCGAGGAGGCGGATCTCGGAGAGGACCGACTCCTGCGAGCGGCTCTGGATGATCCGTCCCTCGTGGGCCGTGATCGAGCAGAACGTGCAGCCGCCGAAACAGCCGCGCATGATCTGGACGCTGTGCTGGACGACTTCGAACGCCGGGATCCTCGCGGAGCCGTAGGAAGGATGGGGCAGCCGGGTGAAGGGGAGTCCGTAGACGCGGTCCATCTCCCCCTGCTCCAGTGGCAGGGCGGGCGGGTTGACGACGATCGACTCCCGGCCGTACCGCTGCACGAGCCGACGGGCGTTGTGCGGATTGGTCTCGAGGTGGGAAATCCTGGTCATCGTGCAGAAGGCAATCGGGTCGGCAACCACGGCCTCGAACGTGGGAAGCTCGAGGGTGTCGGCCGCGGACGGCGGGGCCTCGCTGGCGCCGAGTCGGTAGGCGACGCCGCGGAGATCACGCAGATCGCGGACGGTCTCGCCGGCCCCGAGGCGACGGGCGATGTCCAGGACCGTCCGCTCCCCCATGCCAAAGACAACAAGGTCGGCCTTGGAATCGAGGAGGATCGAACGCCGGACAGTGTCGCTCCAGTAGTCGTAGTGAGCCAGCCGGCGCAGCGACGCCTCAACGCCCCCGGCCACCACCGGCACGCCGGGGAAGGCCTCCCGCGACCGCTGGCAGTAGGCGAGCGTCGCCCGGTCGGGACGGCGGCCGATGCGTCCGTCGGGGGAGTAGGCGTCGTCGTTGCGAACCTTCCGGTTGGCGGTGTAATGGTTGATCATCGAGTCCATGTTGCCCGCTGAGATCCCGAAGAACAGCCGCGGACGGCCGAACTCGCGCCACGGCTCGCAGCTGCTCCAGTCGGGCTGTGCGAGCACGGCCACGCGCAACCCCGCCGCCTCGAGGAGGCGGCCGATGAGGCCGTTGGCAAAACTCGGGTGATCGACGTAGGCATCCCCTGTCACGAGCACGACATCAATCGCATCCCAGCCCCGCTCCTCCATCTCCGCCCGGCTCATCGGCAGCGGCGGCGGTACCGGCTGGCCCGGGAGGGAACGGCGGGCCGGGGGAAGGGCGAGCGGCAGGGGGGAAGCGTCGCAGGGGGGATCGGTGGTGGGCATGGATGCCAGGGGGCCGAGTTGGAGGAACAGACACCACACCACGTGGCGATGCTGAATCCTACCCTGCTCCCCCGGCCACTCCGCCGTCCCCGGCCGGATTCACCCCTCAGGCTCGCGCAGGCTTCCGGGGGGCACAGTGGTATAGTCACGGTGCTTGATCATGAGGTTTTTCCGGTGCATGTGCCCTCTCTCTCCCGACTGTCCCTCTCCGCCGGCGTCGTCGCCGCGACAGGGTTTTTCGCGCTTCTGCTGACGCTCGGGAGTCCCCCGGTGGCCGCCCAGGAGTCGTCTGCCGAGGCAATCCAGGGATGGATCGGCCAACTCGGCGCCGAGCAGTTTGCCGAGCGCGAGTCGGCCAGCCGGTCGCTCGCCGCGGCCGGCCCCGCTGCCCTCGGGCCCCTCGCCGAGGCAGCCCGTGGAGGGGATCTCGAGGTCGCCAGCCGTGCCATTGACGTCATTCGCGGCTACCTCGACCCGCCCGCCGCGGCTGGGGAAGGGGCTAAAAAAGGGGAAGGGGAAGAGACCGGGGAAGAGACCGGGGAGCAACCGGCGGCCGACGCCCCGGTGGAGTCGTCCCTGGAGAACTCGTCCAGGGACGTTGCTTTGGCGCTCGAAGCGGAGCGGCTCCTCGAGACACTCGCGGAGGGGCCACCCGGACCGGTGCCCCAGCTCGCCGCCACGGCGCTGGAATACCACCAGCTTGGGATGCACGAGGCGGCTCAGGATCGACTCCAGGCGCTCGGTGCGAAGATCAACGACAACTACCTCTCGATGGCCAGCGGCAAACGTGGCCTGGAGGCCGTCATCGATACCCGTTGGAAGGGGAGCCCGGAGGATCTTCGTCTCCTCCCGCGGCTCCGCAATCTCCGTCATGTCGGGATTCACGGCCTGAAGATCGATGCCCAGACCCTGGCGCTGCTCGGTCGCCTGCGGAGCCTCGAAAACATCCAACTCTACGGAACCGGCGTGAGTGACGAAGCCGTCGCGGCCCTGGCTGCCCGCTTCCCCAACGCGGAGATCGACGTCCGCAAGGGGGGGAAGCTCGGGGTTGGCGGCCAGCGGATCGTCGGCCCCTGTCAGATCACGCAGGTGGTCGCCGGCTCCGCGGCCGACCGTGCCGGCCTGCAGATCGGTGATGTCGTCCTTTCCATGGACGGCGTGGCGGTCAAGAACTTCGAGGGCCTGACGGAATACGTTGGGCGTCACGGGCCGGGGGAGTCGATCGAGGTGGAGATCGAGCGGGCCGTGGCCGGCAAGGTTCCGCAGCGATTCACCGCCACCGTCACCCTCGACGGATGGGATTGATCAGCCCCGGATGCAGGGAAGGAAAGCATGGCAGAGGAGAAGGTCGACGTCCGTTGGCATGACCATGCCGTGAGTCGCGAAGACCGGGAACGGGCGGCAGGTCACCGGGGGTGCGTCCTCTGGTTCACCGGTCTCTCCGGCTGCGGCAAGAGCACGCTTGCCAATGCCGTCGATCGCCGGCTTCACGCCCGGGGCTTGAGGAGCTTCGTGCTCGATGGGGACAACGTCCGCCTCGGGCTCAATGCCGCCCCAGCGCTGCTCCGCCAACGCCACGACGAAGCTTTCGCCACCCGCTTCGGGCTCGGCTTCGGCCCTGCCGACCGGGAGGAGAATATCCGTCGGATCGGCGCCGTGGCCGACCTGTTCGCGCAAGCCGGGATCATCGCCCTGACGGCCTTCATCAGCCCCTACCGTCGCGATCGGGATGCCGTGCGGGCGATGCTCCAAGCGGGTGACTTCATCGAGATCCATGTCGAGGCGCCGCTGGCCGTCTGTGAGGCCCGCGACCCGAAGGGGCTCTACAAGAAGGCGCGGGCGGGGGAGATCAAGGGATTCACCGGGATCGACGATCCCTACGAAGCCCCTCTCGCCCCCGAATTGGCGGTCGATTCTGCGGCCCGTCCCCCGGAGGCCCTCGCCGAGGAGGTCCTCCGTTGGCTCGAGCAGTCCGGGAAGATTCCCAGGCCGTGATCCGGCGGATCACTTCCGTGGGCCGATGAGTTCGACGGGGTTGCCGTCGGGATCACGGACGACCGTCAGGTACATCTTCCCGGGAACGAGGGATTCCGGGAGGAGAACTGGGGACTTGGCGATCGGCTTGACGCCGATCTTCGCCAAACGTTCCAGCGCCGCGGTGGTGTCGGCCACCATGATCGTCAGATAGCGGAAGCCGGTGTGGCTGTGGATGAACTCATTGTCGCCCCCACGCGGCGACGTGCCTGCAACCTCCATGAGCTTCAACTTCGTCGCTCCCGCTCCCTCGCCGAGGGCGAGCACCTTGATCGTGAGCGGTTTGCTGTCGGTGAGCCCCGCGGCCGCGCCAATCTCGGCCGGGACATCAAAAGCCGACAGTTCCTTGAAACCGATCCCCTCGGTGTAGAAGCGGACCGACTTCGGCAGATCGGAGACCACCGTTCCCAGATCGATCGTGGCCGAGGGGAAGCTCCCCGGCTCGGCGCCTTGGACCGTGGACAACACGACGATGATCGCGAGCATGGCGGCGTGTTTCGGGCGGTGCATCGTGGGGCTTTCTGGATGGTGGGTTGGTGGGCGGGAACGACGAGGCCGCCGGTGGCATGGTAATCCACC
>CAJAYZ010000809.1 GCA_903949225.1 uncultured Planctomycetaceae bacterium | reverse complement strand
CGCCCTGGGGCTTTCCGGGGGCCAGCAGCAGCGTCTGTGCATCGCGAGGGCCATCGCCGCCGAGCCAGAGGTGCTCCTCCTCGACGAGCCCTGTTCGGCGCTCGATCCGATCGCCACCGGCAAGGTCGAAGAGCTCATCCAGGAACTCCGCGGGCTCTACTCCGTGCTCATCGTCACCCACAACATGCAGCAGGCGAGCCGCTCGAGCGACTACACGGCCTTCATGTATCTCGGGCGGCTGATCGAGTATGGCCCGACGACCGACATCTTCACAAAGCCTGTGCTCCGCGAGACCGAGGCCTACGTGACGGGGCGATTCGGCTGAGCGCTGCATGACACGCTTTCGGTGTGAGGACATTTCAATGGAGGCTCCCGGCGGGAGGCATCGATGACCCGGCACATCGAACGGCAGATCGGCAATCTCAAGGAGAAGATCCGCCGCGTCGGCACGGTCGTCGAGGAAGCGATCTCCAAATCGATCTCGGCGGTGATCAACCGCGACGTTCAACTCGCGCAGCGCGTCCTCGCCAGTGACGATGCGATCGACCGGATGGAGGTCGAGGTCGAGGAGGAATGCCTCAAGATCCTCGCGCTCTACCAGCCGGTGGCGGCCGATCTCCGCTTCGTCGTCGCGGTCCTCAAGATCAACAACGATCTCGAGCGGATGGGCGACCTGGCGAAGAACATCGCCAAGCGAGTCGCCCAGCTCGAGGGGGCGGGGCCGGTCGACCTGCCACCAGAGATCCGCACGATGGCGATGCAGGCCGAGGAGATGGTGCGGGAATGCCTGGCGGCGGTGATCGATGCCGACCCGGTGTTGGCGCGGAGGATCCGCGAGCAGGATGACGTCGTCGACCAGGCCCGCCAGAAGGTCCGCAAGCGAATCCTCGCCGGCATCAAGGAGCATCCGGAGAACGTCGAGGTCCTCCTCCGCATCAACTCGATCACGAAGCACATCGAGCGGATCGCCGACATGGCAACGAATGTCGCCGAGGACGTGATCTACATGGTTGAGGGGGACATCGTCCGCCACCGACCCGAGGAATGATCGGCCGCCGGCAGCCGTGGACTGGGCATCTGCGGCTGACTTTTCCCGCCCGATGCCCCTGCGAACCGGGGAGCGTTGCCGGGGCCGATTGACCGTGGATCCTGCCGGGCGGCCCCCGTCACCCGTTCGACGAGGGGGCCAAACGGTCGTTTTTGCGGCACAAACGCCGGTGGGCGGCCACTCCTCTGGCGTGGTACGCTCTCCGCACTTGACCCCCGGGTCAACGCCGTCGCCATCCCGGCTCGACGCGTTCCCCGCCAGTCCACCATCCGACGGTTTCCGACCGTCGACAGCGTGAAGGGCCCGACATGCCGATGCGATCCCCCGTCGCCACCGTGCTTTGCCCTGCGTCCTCCCGTCGATTGGCGCGGGGCGCCGGAAGTGCCAGGCGGGCGGGCGAAAAGATTCTCCGTTGGTTTTGTCTGGGGGCGGCATTCGTCATCGCTGGACCGGGCGTCGCCTCGGCGCAAGTGCTCCCGCCGCCGCTTCCTCCTGGCGTCACCGTCCCTCCGCGGGCCGGGGCCGTCCCCGTCGGCCCTGCCGTCGGCGTCCCGGTGCCGATTGGTGCGCCACAGCCGGTGGCCGCCCCGCCTGCCATCGGTGTGCCGCAGCCGTTTCCCCAGGCCCCGCTGCCCGCGCAGGCCCCCCTGCCGGTGGCCCCTTCGGCCGCCGCTGTGATCCCCGGACAGGATCCTGTCCTCGTCAACATCACCGGGCCGCTGGCCGCCACGCTCGGTGAGAAGGTTTCGTTCGAGGTCGAATTGGTCAACCGATCGGGTCGGCCGCTGACGGGGCTGCGGGTGGTCGATTACTTCGATCGGGGATTTCATCACGAGGCATCGGCCAGCCCGATCGAGCAGCGTGGCACGATCGACATGGCCGCCGGAACCTCGCGCCGGTTGACGCTCGACTTCCTCACCGACGAACCGGGGCGGCAGTGTCATCGGGTCGAGATCCTCGACCAAGCGCACACCTTCATGGGCGGAGCCACCGAGTGCGTCCTCGTCACAGCGCCGGCGACAGCGGTAGCAGCGGCGCCTGCCGTCCCGGTGGCGCCTGCTCCGGTGCCGACGCCAGCCTTGCCGCCACCACTCCCGGTGCCGGTTGCCCCGGCACCGACGGCGTCCGTCATCGCCCCGGCTCCGGTGACCCCCGCGCCGGTGGCTGTGGCGATTCCTCCGGCCGCGGCGATTCCCGCCCGTCCGCCGATGACGGCGACGGCGCCCCCTGCCGCTGCCTCGTTCGAACTCGACATGAGCGGCCCGCCGGAAATCCTCGAAGGGGCCGTGGGGGAATTCCAAGCCACGGTGCGAAACACCGGAAATGCCCCCTCCGGGCCGACGACGCTCGAGCTGACCTGGGATCCGATCTACACCCCGCTGGAAGGTTCCACCGGCCTCGTCCTCGGCACGAACAGCGTCTCCTGGACGCTGCCGCCGATCGAGCCGCGGGGGGGAGTCACCCGACAGATCAATCTCTCCCCCAAGCTGCCTGCCGGTGCCCGTGGTGGGCAGGCCTCCCGGGCAAAGGTGAAGGCGATCCTCTCGCAGAGTTCCACCGGCGTGATGGTGGCCGACGAATCGTTCGTCCTCATCCGCTCGACGGCTCCTCCGCTGCGGACGCCGCGGGAGGCGGGTCTGCGGGTCTCCATCGCCGACTGTGATGATCCGGTCCAGGATGGGGGGGCGACGCGGATCGTCTGCACGGTGACCAACGACGGCAGCGTCGATTCGGGCCGGCTGCGGCTGGTGGTGAATCTCCCCAGTCAAGCCCGTGTCTTCGGCGATCCGATCCCGCCGCGGGTGACGACCGAGGGGCAGACGCTGACCTTCGACGGGATCAATTCGATCCCCCCCGGGGGACACTCGACCTTCGAGGTCACCTACAAGCTCCCCGCCGGAGCGGGCACGCGCGCCACCTCCGTGGCGACGCTCTCCGGTGACGAACTCGAGGGGCGGACCGAGTCGGAGTGCACGACGACCTTTCTCGGCCCCTGACGCACCAGCCGCGTCCGCCGCACGACCGGTGTGACCGTGGCAAACGGTGTCACCGCCCATGCCCGGTGGGGCGATCGATCCGGGGGCCGATGGAGAGACATTGGAGGTGCTTTCCTCCATCGTCTCCGCAGGCCCCGTTCACCATGATCGTCGTCACCGCCAATTGGGAGCTCGGTGACGGCTCCCTGTGGCCGTCGCCAGCCGCCGGGATCATGGGGCGATTCCGCGCCGAGCTTGCCAGGGCTGCTCTCCGTGCCGGTTGGCAAGGCGACGGCCGCTACGACCCCGTGCCGCGGGTCGATGTCGTCTTTGCCGGCGACACCTTCGACTGGCTCGCCTCGCGCGAATGGCTCGGGACGAGCCGACCGTGGCAACGCGGCGCCAAAGCCCGGGCGATCCGCGAGCGGGTCATGGCCGGGACGCTCCGGGCCGGACAGAGTTTGATCCGCGGGATGCTGGCGATGATTCGCCACGGCGTTCATGTTTCCAGGGCCGACCGGCATGGCCGCCCTGTCCACGGTGCCACGCTGTGCGTTCCGGTGGGGCTGTCGATCCTCGAGGGCAACCTTGACGCCGGCCTCAGCCGTGAGGCCTCCCGGACGTCGGCCGCACGACCCGGGATCGGCGTGGGCGCGGCGTGGGATGCCCGCGGCGTCCGCGTCATCCACGGAGACGGGAGCGATCCGATCTGGATGGCAGACCGGGCCTCCGGAGTGGGCCCGAGCCTCGGGGAGAGCCTCCGCGTCGATCTCCTTGGCCGCTTCGCCGCCTCGGCCCCGATCGGGGCCATCGATCCCGACGCACGGCGCCCGCTCCTTGCCTCCCTTCGGGCCGCCGATCCTCTCGGCCTTGCCGGCGCGGTCGCGGCGTGGTGCACCGCCAGCGAGGACGCGGCCATGGCAGGCCGGGTGCATGACGAATGGCTCCGGACCGTATCGGCCTGGCACCGCGCGGCCCGGGGCTCGGGCCTGACCGGAGCGGGCCCCTGGAACGAGGCGTCGTTCGATGTCGTCGACGCGCTCGCCGGCCGGCTGGCCGCGATTGACCGGCGCGCCGCTGCCGGGCGGCCCCCCTCGGGTTCCACCGATCTCCTCGCCGATCTCCTCGGGGGCTCCCCACCGATCGCCGCGCCCGGGGCTGGCCGCGGTGTTCTCGTCCTCGGGCATGCGCCGGTCGACGCCTCCATCGCCGTCGGGACCAGCCGGTTGGTTGGGCTGGGGGCGAGGCGGGGAGTGGATCATGACCGCGATCGCCCCCTTCCCGGCGTTCGGGAGATCTCGCCCCTTCCGACCACGCCTCGCTTCCCGGTCACGGCCGTGATCACTGAGCGTGGGGGGGGCACCGTGGCGGTCTCGTCCCTCGGCGACCCTGTGGCAGAATGGTCGGGGAACGCTCGTCAGCAGGGATCGTCGCCGGCGCGGGCCGATGCGGGGGCGTGGATCGTTGACGCAGCCTGAAGAGCCCGGTCTGCCGGTGGCCACGGGGATGAGGAACAACCATGTCCGATCTTCGCTTCGATGTCTCCCTCCATCCGCTTCCCGGCGGTGCGATCTCCGGCCCGCCGCTCGTCGATCCCCGCGGAACCTGGCCGACGATCGTGCCCCCGATCGACGCGGCGGGGATGACGATGACGAGTGATTTCGACGCGGCGCTCGAGCGTCTGGGCGCGCTCGAACGGGCGTTCGTCGAGCCCGATGGATCGTTCGTATGGGTGGGGCCGGGCGGGGAGGAACGCTGGCAGATCGACGGCAACGCCTACGAGCGCCACGGTCATGTCCTCGTCGTGGAGACCAAAGGAAGCTGCCCCGAGGACATTTTCGACCGCTTTCTCGCAGTTTGGGGCTGGCCGGGGCAGGCGTTGGCCGTGCAGTTGGTGCGCGCCTGCGTGATTGACGATGAGCCGACCTTCCGCCGT
>CAJAYZ010000808.1 GCA_903949225.1 uncultured Planctomycetaceae bacterium | reverse complement strand
CGCCTGGATCGTGGAGAGCAGCCGAGAACGTGTGCCCGCTGAAAGTCTCCAGCGCGAAGCAGGCTTTGACATAGTGCCCGACTGCACCTCTCAATCAACCCATTGAACGCCCCTTTTTGAACCGTAGTCGCCTCGCCACTCGAGCATCCCAACAACGCAAAAGCAGAGCCGGTTGACGTCGAAATCCCAACTGATCCGCAGGAATCGACGCGGCCGTGCCGCATGCAAGACGGTACCGTGAAGCCCGAGGAACGGACCATATTCCCTCGGATGAGCACGAATGGTAGCCTGCTGCAAGGCAACAAAATAAAAAACGGTGAGACCGCCCTTGACGGCCCCTTCGCCGGGAGGAGAGGCAGAAGCGCCAAGCCATGTCCAACTCGCCCCCTACGCCGAAGAGTTCTCCTGTCCCCTTCGTGACCTTCACCTGGTCGCGGGACGTCCATTACGCGAAGGCGCTGCTGGGAAGCATCCGCCACTTCTATCCCGACCGTCGGATCATCGTCATAGCCGAGCGGGATCTTCCCCATCACGACATAGCGCAGATCAGACGATTCCCGAATGCTGAGGTCATCCCGGTGATGGACCTCATCCGACGACACAAGTTCCACTTCGTCGGCCTGCTCAACAAACTCAATGTGCTGTTTCTTCCGGGCGTCCCACGCGCCATCGTCGCGGATGCTGATTCCATTCTGGTCGACACCGTCGCCGACCGGGTCGATCCCGACAAGGTATTCACTGCATTCACTGGCGATACTGTTGATCTCGATATCCCCGAATGGCGAAAGATCTACCACGACTGGGCCATATCTGTTGATCATGCCTGGCTCTTCGATGAGAAGTTCCCCCGGAAGTTCTGCCGGTACATTCAAGGCTGCCACTTCGCCGTCAACACCGAACGGTTTCCCTACGACCTTCTCTACCGGATGCTGCCCCACCTCGCCTTCGGGCACGGCGACCCCGCTCCGCTCCGGGCCGGGGACCAGGGATTCTGGAACCTCCTCATCAACTGGAGCGGGCTCCAGCCGGACGACTGCGCGATGTTTCCTGTCACCGTGAATGCGACGCCGTCGAATTCCGAGCGATTCAAGCCGGAATGGAATACCCTTGACTGGATCGTGCGCCGGGAGCCGAAGGAGATCAGTTTCGTCCACTACGTTGGGGGCGGACGACGATTCCGCCGCGGTGATCACGTGTGCCCGACTCCGCTCGAGTGGGGCACCGCTCTCTACTACGAGGCGATCGGCCGCCGAGCCTATGTCCCCGATGAGATCCGACGGGCGATGGCCCCAGTGATGCGCAGGCTCTCGAAGGCGATTTCCCTGAGTGCAGATTCCGGCTGAGACTCCGGCAAGACCTAATCCCGGTCAGGCCGGGAACGTCACTTTGTGAATCTCGATGTGAGGCCCGTCGGTCGCGCCATGCGGCCGGCGGGCCCTCGTCTTGGCCACCGCCAGGCCGGCGGCCCGGGCGGCTGGCGCGAAGCCGGCGGCCTTGGCGCGACAGGGATCGGCGACGAGCCCGATGCCCGATCGATCGAGCGAGCGTGCTATCGTGGCGGCGAGGGCCGCGGGGTGATGGGCCTCGTAGAGGACGTCGGCCGCGACGACCAGATCGAACGTGCCGAGATCGTCGGGAAAGTTTCTCCAGTCGAGCACCCGCGTCCGCAAGCCCTTGAGAGCATTGCGCTCGGCGTTGAAACGCACCCCCTCGAGCGCCGTCTCCTCGTAATCGGTGGCGGTGACGGTGAAGCCGGACCGGGCGGCGACAAGTGCCGGCAATCCCAGGCCACAGCCGAGCTCGCGGAGCGTCGTCCCCGCCCCGTCCATGGCGGCCCGATCCTCGGCGAGGACAATCGCCGATTCCCACACGTCGGCCCAGTAGGGAATCCGCTCGTCGGCTTCGAAGGCGGCTAGGTCGATGAGCGACTCCATGTCGGGCGGACGCCAGATAGACACCGGGCGGCCGCCGATGTCGATTCGCCGCTCCACGGGCTCCAAGCGCTCAAATCCCATCGCTCGTCCTTTCGCTGACGCCTGCCTCCGGCCGCACATCCGGCATGTCGGTGCCCGGAGAGGGGGCCGCGACGGCAAAACCTACCACGCCGCTTGGACGGGCGCCCCACTGGAGCGCATGATTCCTCCGACACCTAGCTGTCCGTGGAAAAAGTCATCCATGACCGCACCGGCTGCGGGCAGCCGGCGGATACAGTCCACTGAAGACACCCCCAAAAAAGCCGAGGTTTTTCGGGGGAGT
>CAJAYZ010000807.1 GCA_903949225.1 uncultured Planctomycetaceae bacterium | reverse complement strand
TGGCGGCGGGGATGCCGATTGAAGTCCGCTACGGCGTCCCCTCGCCCCGAACGGCCCGGCTCTGGTCGGAGCCGCTGCCAGGCTGACGCAGGTGGACTGACATTTTTTTGGGACGCTTCGGCAGGGCCCGATAGGGCGGTTTCCTATCGGCGTAAGTCGCGCCGTGCCATGGTCTTGGGGCCTGATCTGAGGCGATCCTGTCGGCCTTCGGCATGGGATCTGCTGCCAGGGGGCCGGATGGCAGCCCCTCCAGTGGCCAGATAGGCTTCTCGGAGCTGGAAAGCCAGCAGACGGCGGCACGGATCCATCAGGCTCCGCGCCGCCGTTGGCGTTCCAACGCAGCGGTCGGGTCAGGCGGCCCGTCAGCCACTCAGGCGCGCTGCTCCCCCTAGGAGCCTCCGAACCATGAGCCTCATTCCCGTCCTCCCGTCCTCCCTCATCCGGTCCTTGCGGGCCGCCGCCCACCGCGGTCGTTCGGCCTTCACGCTCGTCGAGTTGCTCGTCGTCATCGCCATCATCGGCACCCTCGTCGGCCTCCTGCTTCCCGCCGTCCAGGCCGCCCGCGAGGCCGCCCGAAGCATGTCGTGCAAAAACCAGCTCAAGCAGCTCGGCATCGCCTGCCAGTCGATCAACGATGCGAAGCGCGGCCTGCCGCCGGTCGCCTCGCCGTCGAGCCGGGATCTGACCACATTCGCCGGCAACGGCTACCGAGGTGCCACCGGTTTCACCGCCTTCACCTGGCTGCTCCCCTACATCGAGCAGGGGAATCTCTTCGATCTCGCCAACCGCACCGTCTACACGCCCGTCCCGGGGGCGCCGGGAGCGGGCACGATCTACGCCGTGTCGATCCCGTCCTTCCTCTGTCCCTCGGAGATGTCGAGCCCCGGCGGGATGGGGGCCACCACCAGCGGCGGGGCGACGGAATGGGCGGTGGGTAACTACGCCGTCAACTACAACGTCTTCGGAAATCCCATCGCCGCCACCCCCGAGGCCCGCATCCAGGGAAGCTCGCGGATCTCGCAATCGATGCCCGACGGCACGACGAGCACCGTGCTCATCGCCGAGAAGTACGGCACGTGTGGCTCGAGCGGCAACGTCAACGATGCCAGCACCAACGGCAATCTGTGGAGCGATTCCAACAGCCGCAGGCGCCCGGTGTTCTGCATCAACGAGACGATGCAGACGCCGTCGACGGCCGGGTACACCGCCTGCGCGGTGTTTCAGGCAGCTCCGCACTGGATCAAGGCGTGC
This sequence comes from uncultured Planctomycetaceae bacterium, assembly GCA_903949225.1. Taxonomy (GTDB): domain Bacteria; phylum Planctomycetota; class Planctomycetia; order Pirellulales; family UBA1268; genus QWOP01. Next base: position 1,930 of record CAJAYZ010000807.1, on the reverse strand, counting down.
GATTCTGCTCGGGCCCAGACGCCCCATTACGGCGGGATGAGCATCACGCTCGCCGACGCCAGCGTCCGGTCGGTTCAAGGCGACATCGACCCGGTGGCGTGGGCGAACGTCTGTCATCCGGCCGACGGGCAAGCCGTCGGCGATTGGTGATCGTGTTTTTTTCGCGCGGTCCGGCCGACTGCCGGGAGTGACGAGATGGAGTGAACCGGATGGCCGGACCGCGTGCCGATATCGCCCTGCTCACCGACCGCCGCTACACGGCCTCCGAGGCCCCTGCGGGGGATTGGTATCTCGGCAACATCCTCGCCGATGATCGGCTCCTCGCCGGGGCGCTCGCGGCGCGGGGGCTGTCGAGCGTTCGGCTCGACTGGGCCGACGACCGGATCGATTGGGGAGCATTCCGCGCGGTCGTGTTCCGCACGACGTGGGACTACTACGATCGGCAGGGGGAGTTTGCCGCCTGGCTCGATCGGGTCGGGCCGCTGGCCAGGCTGATCAACGACACCGCCACCGTGCGCTGGAACCTCGACAAGCATTACCTCGCCGACCTCGCCTCACGCGGCGTGCCGGTCGTCCCGACCCGGTTCCTCGAGCGTGGCGTCACTGCCGACCTGGCCGGCATTCTCGCAGCCGAAGGCTGGAAGGAAGGGGTGGTGAAGCCGGCGATCTCCGGTGGCGCCAGGCACACCCATCGCTTCGATGCCCGGGTCGCCGGAGCGATCGACGGGGAGATCAACACGCTCCTCGCTGCCGAGGCGTTTCTTGTCCAGCCGTTCGAGCCCGACATCCTTGCCCACGGCGAGGACACGCTGGTCATCGTCGGAGGGCGATTCACCCATGCCCTGACAAAGCGGGCCAAGCCTGGGGACTTCCGCGTCCAGGACGACCACGGCGGCACGGTCCACCCCTGCACGCCGACTGCGGCGCAGATCAGCTTGGCCGAAGCGGCGATGGCGGCGTGCGAAAGTCCCCCGGCCTACGGGCGGGTCGATCTCGTGCGCCGTGCCGACGGGGCGTGGGCGGTGATGGAATTGGAGCTGATCGAGCCGGAACTCTGGCTCCGCCGCCATCCGCCTGCGTCGACGGCGCTAGCCGACGCGATCGTCGCGCGGCTGGCGTGAAGCCGCGTCATTCCACCGTCACGCTTTTGGCGAGATTCCGCGGCTTGTCGACGTCGCAGCCACGGAGGAGCGAGATCTCGTAGGCGAGCAACTGGAGCGGGATGGCCGCCACGATCGGCTGGAGCCATTCGGGCACGTCCGGGATGGGGATCACGTCGTCTGCGACCCTGGCCACCTCGCGATCGGCCGGGCTGGCGATCGCGATCACGGGCCCGCGACGTGCCTTGATCTCCTGCATGTTCGACATCACCTTGTCGAACACCTGCCCCCGCGGCACGAGGAACACGCTCGGCGTCTCCTCGTCGACCAGGGCGATCGGGCCATGCTTCATCTCGGCGGCGGGATACCCTTCGGCGTGGATATAGCTGATCTCCTTGAGCTTGAGGGCCCCTTCGAGCGCGACCGGATAGAGGTATTGCCGTCCGAGATAGAGGACATTGCGGGCGTGGGCGTGGCGCTGGGCCACCTGCTTTACGACGTCGTGGCAGCGGAGCGCCTCGCGCACGGCGTCGGGGAGGGCCCGCAACTCGTCGAGCAGCCGCGCTCCCTGTGAGGCCGAAAGATGGCGCGTGCGGCCGAAGTAGACGGCCAGCATCGCCAGCACACAGACCTGCGACGTGAAGGCCTTGGTGCTCGCCACGCCGACCTCGGTGCCCGCGTGGAGATAAACACCGCCGTCGGCCTCGCGGGCGATGCTGCTCCCCACGACGTTGCAGATCGCCAGCGTCGTGTGCCCCATGCGCTTCGATTCCCGCAGCGCTGCCAGCGTGTCGGCGGTCTCGCCGCTCTGAGTGATCGCCAGCGTGATC